>DAHUXU010000611.1 GCA_027307005.1 Gemmatimonadota bacterium | reverse complement strand
CACCACGTCTAACGCAGCGGCCGTCTCACAGCACGCCGCCCTCGCTGCCCTCTCCGATCGCGCTCGGGCCGACGAATCCATCGCACACATGGTCGGCGAGTTCGAGCGACGCCGCGATGCGGCGCTCGCCATGCTCGCCGGCGAGCCGGGCATCGGCGTCATTCCACCCGACGGCGCATTCTACCTCTACCTCGATGTCAGCGCGACGCGCGGTGACTCACGCACCGGCGCAGGCAGCGCCTTCGCACAGCACCTGCTCGAACACCACGACGTCGCAGTCGTCCCCGGGGCGGCATTCTACACGCCCGATTGGGTGCGCCTCTCCTACGCCGCCCCACTCGACCAGGTGGTCACCGGCGTGCAACGCACCGTCTCGGCCTTCCGCGAAATGATTTCATAACGACGCGCAATCGAATGGTCCTCTAGTCACGGCGCGAGGAGACGATATCTTAGCGCGAGAGACGCGACCTCCGCAGCAATTCGGTGAAGCATGAGCGGGCCGTCGCTAACGCCTGCGCAGGAGGCCCGAGTGAACGTCACCGTGCAGATCGAACCAGCCACCGACATTCCCTCGGCCGTCGAGTATCGCTGGGATACGGATACCGCGATTCTTACCGCGAGTCTCGCAGATTCAACGTTCGCTCACGGCGCCTCAGGCTCCGTCGAGCTCGCCGGATCCGATGGCTCGTGGGTCATCCTCGATGTGCGCGGCGGCCGAATCCACGGCGTCGAAGTCGCCGTGTGGCCCGACGTCAAAAAACTGTCGTCGCTGCGCGTACCCGCCGACACATCCCGCGGTCGCTTGCTTGTTCCATCGGCGGGATCGAAAGGCGGCGTCGCCATGATGCAGATGGACACGACGCTGATTGCCGAATCCGATCAGTCCGAACAAACCATCCACTTCAGACTCGGCGCCGGCCGCCTCGCACGCACCGTGTGCATCGCGCGCGATATTCTCGTCGATCTCGACGACAACGATACCATCCGCGGCATCTGGCTCCTCAACGTGCCACCGTTCCCCGGCGACGAATGATCACCACGATCGTGCTCATCAAGTGCGATCCCAAAGAGATCCCACACTGCGCTACCCGACTCGCAGGAATCGAAGGGGTCTCCGAGGTCTACTCAGTGTCGGGCGAGTGGGACCTCGTCGCCATCGTCCGCGTCCCGGAATACGAACGTATCGCGCAGGTCGTGACCGAGGAGTTCGCCAAGGTCCCCGGCATCGATCGCACCCAGACGCTCACCGCGTTCCGAGCGTACTCGAAAAGAGATGTGGAAAGCGCGTTCGGAGAGTGACAGCAAACCGGCCGGAAACACTCGGCCGTTAGATCAATCCAGGCACCATTTGGTACGCGTCCGATACGTCTCGTCCCACTTCCCGTCCTTCCACGAAAGCACCGACAGGAACGTATCGCCGCCGAACATCCACCCCTCGAGGAAGATCTCGTCAACACCATCGCCGTTGACATCGAGATGGTCGAAGTAGCGGCGGAAACTAGATGACGCCAACGGGCCCTGCACGCGATGCGTGTACGTCGGATGATACTCGGTCGCGTTCGAGTCGCGGTCCGCAATCAACATGAGATGCGTCGTCGTCTCCTGCGTCGACGCGGGATTCTCAGCGGCTGGATCGATAAAGGCCGCGACGATCGTCGGCCACGGACCATTGCCGCTCGGAAACGCGACAGCGCGGAAGTCGAG
>DAHUXU010000583.1 GCA_027307005.1 Gemmatimonadota bacterium | reverse complement strand
CAGCGGCCACTACGTCGTTCACGGGTTGAACGCGACGATCTGGACGCCGTACCAGCACAGCGATGGGCTCGTCCAAGGGATTGCGCTCGGCGTGCCGCTCACCGGAGCGCGGCGCATCGACGGCGTCGGTCTCGGCATCGGGCTGGGCGCCGACGACGATCTCTCCGGTGTTGCGGTGGGTGTCCTCGGCGCCGGAGCCGGCAAGTCAGTTCACGGGATCCTGTTCGGCGGACTCGGCGCCGGGTCCGGATCCGACGTGGAGGGTCTCGCCGCGGGCGGACTGGGGGTCGGCGCCGGCCGGGACGTGGAGGGCGTGATCATTGGTGGACTCGGGGTCGGCGCGGGGCACGATGTGACGGGCGTCAGCCTGGCCGGACTTGGCAGCGGCGCCGGGAATCGCGTGCGCGGGTTGAGCGTGGCCGGCCTCGGCGTCGGTGCGGGAGAGAGCCTGGACGGGATATCCATCGCCGGCGTTGGCGTGGGCGCGGGGCAAAGCGTGCGCGGCTTGACGCTCGCCGGCGTCGGCGTCGGCGCCGGGGACAACATCGTGGGCATCACCGTCGCCGGCTTGGGCGTTGGCGCCGGCAAACGGGTCAAGGGCCTCACGATAGCAGGAATCGCTGTCGGAGCCGGGGGGTCGATCGACGGGATCACCCTGGCAGGTCTGGCCGTCGGCGCGCCGAGGCTGCACGGATTCGTGGCCAGTCTGGTTGCGGGCGGCAACTACGTGAAAGGAGGGGTGATCGCTCCTGCGTGGCTGCGAATTTCTCGAGAAGGATCGTTCACCGGGTTTTCACTGAGCGCGTTCAACCAGGTGAAGGGCACACAGCACGGGCTCACGCTCGGCATCTTCAATTTCGCGCGCGAGCTGCACGGCGTTCAAATCGGCCTGCTCAATTACGCCGGCAACAACTCCGGTCTCGCGAAGCTGCTGCCTCTCGTGAACGCGCATCACTGATCCGCTGGGATGAGGGTTTCTCGACGAGCGTCATCCCGCGATCAATGCGGCGGTGGACGCGCTGGTAAAGGCGCGCTTCGATCTGCAGCATGCGGCGCACGATTTCGGCGGTCACCGTGTGAAGGCTCTCCAGGCTACCGACGCTGCGCTCGAGCAGCTAAAGATCTGCCTCGAGTACGACGGGCAGCATCGTCCCCGATCGATCGAGGCCGGCCGCGTGAGTCCGGCCGGCCGGGCCTCGACATCGAGGCGCGTGGTTCTTCCCGCCTAACGCAGATCTTCATCGCGCATCGCCCCACCGCTGCCCGAGCGCAATGCGCGACGGTCAGCATTCCATTCGAGCGCCGTACGGAAGTCGTCATCGCCCGACAATGCGCGTCGCGCGCTCGCGGGCAGCGCCGCGGCGCGACATATTGGGGTGATGTTCTCCACGTGCATCTTCTGCCACGCGTCACTGGGGACAAATCCCGTGATCGAGGCGTTCCCGGTGGGTCGGCGGTTGGCGTTCGATCCCGCGCGGGGACGGCTCTGGGTAGTCTGCACGCACTGTGAACGGTGGAACCTCTCGCCGCTCGACGAGCGATGGGAGGCCATCGACGATTGCGAGCGGAGATTCCGCGCCACGCGGCTGCGCATGTCGACGGACAACATCGGCCTGGCGCGCATCGCGGACGGCATGACGCTCGTGAGAATCGGACAGCCGCTTCGTCCGGAGCTTGCGGCGTGGCGCTACGGCGACCAATTCGGCCGGCGTCGTCGATTTCGCGTCGCGCAAGCTGGCGTCGGCGTGACCGCTGTCGGAGCGACGCTCGCCGGCGGCGCGGCGGTTGGTGTCGGTGTCGGCGGTATCGCATTCGCGGTCACGCAGTGGGGACGGGCGCTCCTGTACGGATCGCCGTCGGCGATCGTGGCGCGCATTCCCATCGGCAACGGCATCGTCGCGCCGGTGCGGCGCGCGGATCTCGATCGGCTGGCGGTGCGCGGCGGGACGAGTGCAACCGACTGGGCGTTGTGCGTCCGATATGCAGCGTCGCACAACAACACCCCGCCGGTCGAGCTGGAAGGTGAGGCTGCCCAACGTGCGGCGGCGATGCTCCTGCCGGTGGTGAACCGGTTCGGGGGATCGCGCGTCCAGATCGCGGCGGCCGTCCGGGTGCTCGAGGAGGCCGTGACTCCGTTAGGCGTGTTCGCGCTCACCGTGCGGCAGCAGGACCACGCCTTGGTGCTTCCCTTGCCCGTCCCCGTGCGGCTGGCGCTCGAGATGGCGGCGCACGAGGAGCGGGAGCGCCGCGCGCTCGAGGGTGAGTTGGCTGAGCTCGAGCGCGAATGGCGGGAAGCCGAGGAAATCGCGGAGATCGCGGATTCGCTGTTGCTGCCGACGCACGTCGACGAGGTGCTCGGCGGCATGCGACATCGCGTCGAGCCGACCCGCACGTGACGTCGACCACCGCACCCCGCATTGCCGGCGACCATCGCGAAGCGGTACTCGCCACGTTCCTCGGCTGGACGCTCGACGCATTCGATTTCTTCCTCGTCGTGTTCGCGCTCACGTCGATCGCCGGCGAATTCGGACGCACCGACAAGGCGCTCGCGCTCTCGCTCACGCTCACGTTGGCGTTCCGCCCCGTGGGCGCTTTCATTTTCGGGCTGATGGCGGATCGCTACGGCCGGCGCATTCCGCTGATGATCGACCTCGTGTTTTTCTCGGTGATCGAAGTGCTCACCGGACTCGCGCCTAACTTCACGACGTTTCTCATCCTGCGCGCGCTCTTCGGCATCGGGATGGGCGGCGAATGGGGCGTCGGCGCATCGCTGGCGATGGAGAAAGCGCCGACGCGCTTGCGCGGCGTGCTGTCCGGGTTGCTGCAGGAGGGCTACGCCGTGGGATATCTGCTCGCGGCGGTCTGCTTCTTTTTCGTCTTCCCGCGCTGGGGATGGCGTCCGATGTTCTTCATCGGCGGCCTGCCTGCGCTGCTCGCGCTGTTCATCCGCGTGCGCGTCAAGGAATCCGAAGTGTGGCAGCGCACGCGTCACGAGAGCTGGTCGGGTCTTGGCCGCGCGATCGTCGGCAACTGGAAGTTGTTCGCGTACCTCGTCGTGCTCATGTCGATGATGAACTTCGTGTCGCATGGCACGCAGGACATGTATCCGACGTTTCTGCAGCGCGACTGGAACCTGTCGCCCCAAACGCGCGCGCTCATCACCGGGTTCTCGATGATCGGCGCGATTGCGGGCGGCCTCGCGTTCGGCATGTGGTCGGATCGCATCGGGAGGCGGCGTGCGATCGTGATCGCGCTCGTGCTGGCGGTCGTGTCGATACCGCTGTGGGCCTTCGCTCCGTCACTCGCCTTGTTGTGGGCAGGCGCGTTCGTGATGCAGTTCATGGTGCAGGGCGCATGGGGTGTGATTCCGGCGCACATCACGGAGCTGGCGCCCGATTCGGTTCGCGGATTCCTGCCCGGATTCGCGTATCAGTGCGGCGTGCTGGTGGCCAGCAGTGCGGCGTACATCGAAGCCGCGTTAGCAGCGCACGCCACCTACGCGC
>DAHUXU010000566.1 GCA_027307005.1 Gemmatimonadota bacterium | reverse complement strand
AGCAAAGCGTGGGACAACGTAGCGAACACGGGGCGTCGAGCGATCGATGCGGCGCGGCAGGCGCCGCTGACGAGCGCGCAGCGCGCCGCGGTTGACGCGCACGAGCGGGAGCTGGCCGCGTCGCTCGTGCAGGCAAAGCGCGTCGGGTACTTGACGTCGCGCATTGTGGTGCTCGTCATTGTCACCGCGCTGCTCGGATCGCTGTTGGTCGCGCTGCTGGCATCGCGCGTTGCGGGTCATTTGAGCCGGCAGCTGAGCCGACCGCTCGGCGAGATCGTGGCGTGGGCGGATCACATTGCGCGGGGCGAGCCGTTACCAGCCGGTCCGCCGCGGCGCGGCGCTCCGGAATTCGAGTTGCTGCGACAACGGATGCGCGCGATGGCGGCGGATCTCGAGGCGGCACGCGAGCGCGACCGCGAGGCGAGCCGATTGGAGGCATTTCGGGAGACGGCGCGTCGCGTGGCACACGAGCTCAAGAATCCGCTGACGCCGATCCGATTGGCGGTGGCGCGGCTCAAACGTGACGCCGATCCGCGTCTCGTCGACGTAGTAGATGTATTGGAGACGGAGTCCCGGCGGCTGGAAGAGATGGCGCGGAACTTTGCGCAGTTCGGCCGGCTGCCGGAGGGACCGCCGGCGTCGGTCGACGTGGGCGAGTTGGCGCGCTATGCGGCGCGCGCCATCGCGACGGAGCGCGTGCCGGTGCGCGTGTCGGTCGAGGAGGGCGTTCCGTTAGTGACGGGCCACTACGATGCGCTGGCCCGCGCGTTGTCCAACGTCTTGATGAATGCGGTGGACGCGTGCCGCGACGGCGGCGATGTGGCTGTGCGGGTGGCGCGCGCGCATACCAATGGGCATGGAGTGGTTGGGGATGCGGTCGAGTTGTGCGTGCGAGATACGGGGTGCGGGATCGCGGCGGACGCACTCGCACGGATCTGGGATCCGTACGTGACGCAGAAACCTGGAGGCACGGGCTTGGGATTGGCGATCGCTCGGCAGACGGTGCTGGCGCACGGCGGGACGGTGGGTGCGACGAGCCGTCCCGGCGAGGGCACGGAGATCCGCTTCGTGCTTCCCATCAACGAGACGCCGGCGGAGCCGGCGCTGGAGGAAACGATACGTGGGTCCTGATGTCCTGGTTCCTATCAGCGGCATGCTCATGGTCATCGCCATCGTGGTCGGGTTTCCGTTGGCCCGGGCGCACGCCAAGCGCATGGAGCGCGGCATCGATCCCAAGGCGCTGCCTAACGACCTAACGGAGCGCTTGACGCGGATGGAACAGGCCATCGATTCGATGGCGGTGGAGATCGAGCGCATCTCGGAGGGGCAGCGATTCACGACCAGGCTGTTGTCGGAGCGCGCGCCGGACGCGCTGCCCGCGAACGCGCAGCGCGGCGTGCCCGGGACGGCGGCGGCGCGCGTGCCGGGCAGCGGCGACGCGCGCTAACGCGCCGAGATGACGCCCAAGGGCGAGATCCTCATCATCGACGATGAGCCCAACCTGCGCCGGATGGTGTCGGCGCTGCTCGTCGCCGAGGGCTACACGACGCGGGACGCGAGCTCCGGGACGGCCGGGGCCACGTTAGCACAGAAGCGCGAGCCCGACGCGGTGCTGCTCGATCTCATGATGCCCGGCGAGCTCGACGGGATGGCGACGCTCATCCGCCTGCGCGAGCAGCTGCCCGACGTGCCCGTGGTGATGATGAGCGGGCGCGCCGGACTGGCCGACGCGGTGAAGGCGACGAAGCTCGGCGCCTTTCACTTTCTCGAGAAGCCGTTGACGCCCGAGAGCGTGCTGCTCACGCTGGGGTCGGCGCTCGAGCTGCGCCACGCCCGGCGCGAGGCGCGAGCGCTGCGCGAGGACATTGGCCTAACGAGCGAGATGGTGGGCGCGAGCCCGGCGATGGCGCGGGTGCGCGCCCTCATCGAGCGCGTGGCGCCCACCGATTCTCGCGTCTTGATCACCGGCGAATCAGGCACCGGGAAAGAACTGGTTGCGGCGGCGATCCATCGGTTGAGCGCGCGGCATGCGCGGCCGTTCATCCGCGTGAACAGCGCGGCGATTCCGCGCGATCTCATCGAAAGCGAGATGTTCGGCCACGAGCGCGGCTCGTTCACGGGCGCGCTGGAAAAGCGTATCGGCCGTTTCGAGCTGGCCGACACCGGCACGCTGTTTCTCTACGATGTCGGGGACCTCGGCGCGTAGGCGCATGCCAAGCTGCTCCGCGTGATCGAGGCAAAGGAGATCGAGCGCGTGGGCGGGGCGAAACCGATTCCGGTGGACGTGCGCATCGTCGCCGCGACGAATCGGGATCTCGAACGCGCATCGCGCGACGGCACGTTCCGCGAGGATCTGTACTTCCGGCTCAACGTGATTCCACTGGCGCTGCCGCCGCTGCGCGAGCGTCCGGCGGACATCACGCCCCTGGTGCTGCACTTTTCGGCGGTCTATCGCGCGCGCAGCGGACGGCCGGCGCCGCGGTGGAACGAGGATGCGCTGGCGCGGCTGCAGCGGCACCGGTGGCCGGGCCACGTGCGCGAGCTGGCAAACATCGTGGAGCGGCTGGCGATCTTTCACGCCGGCGCGGACGTGCGCGCGGCGGATGTGGGCCAGGTGCTGCGGATCGAGCCGGGTACGGAGGCGTCGCCTAACGCGCCGCCGGACGCGGCGCAGCTCGATCGTCCGCTCAACGACGCGCTGGACGAATACGAGCGGCTGCTCATCCAGCGCGCGCTGTCGATGACCAACGGGAACGTGACCGACGCGGCGCGGCGCCTGCAAACCGCCCGGCCGAATCTGTATCGCCGCATGCGGCGGTTAGGCGTGGACTGGGGCGGCGGCTCGTGAGGCGCCGCGCGTGGGTCGCCGCGGCGTGCGCCGTCGCGGCCGCGCTCGCCGGCGGGCGCGTTGGGGCACAAGCCGCCGACACGGCGCAGCGCATCGATTCGCTGAGCTACGACGATGCGTCGGCGGTGGCCTATCTCTACAACCAGCCGGCGGCGCTGCGCGTGACCAAGGCCACGACCATCGCGCAGGACCAGACGGTCGAGGGGAACGTGGCCGTGCTGGACGCGCCGCTGGTGATCGGCGGCCACGTGACGGGCCGGGTGGTCGTGATCAATGGCGACGTGACGCTGCTACACGGTGCGCGCGTGGACAGCGAGCTCGTCGTCACCGGCGGCACCGTCGATGGCGCCGACAGCACGAGCGTGGGCGGCGCGATCAAGATCTACGCGCCGCGCCTGGCGTACCGGCTCGAGGGCGACGAGGTCGTCGCGCTGCGCGACGAGTCCCAGGGTGTCGCCAGCTGGTTCCGTCAGTGGAAGCGGCGGCACCTGCGCACCCACAACCGCGTGGTGCTCCGAAGCGGGACGTACAACCGCGTCGAGGGGCTGCCGGTGATTCTCGGCCCGCAGATCCGGCAGAATTCATCGCTCGGCCCCTTCAGCATCCAGGCGTTAGGCATCTACCGTTCGGCCGATCACTTCGCGTGGAAGGCGGACAACCTCGGCTACGATGCGCAGGCGGAGCTGCAGCTCGGCTACGCGCGCGGCGTGGCCTTCGGCGCCGAGGCGTTCGACGAAGTCGCTCCGGTGGAGACGTGGCAGCTGCGGGACAGCGAGATCGGGCTGGCATCGTTTTTCCTCAAGCGCGACTACCGCGACTACTACAATCGCAAGGGCGCGCGCGGCTACCTTGCGCTGCGCGACGGCACGACGCTCTCACTCACGTTAGGCCTGGGCGAGGAGCGGTGGCAGGCGCGGGCCACACGCGATCCGTGGACGTTGTTCCGCACGGACGGGACGTGGCGGCCCAACCCGGTAATGGATGCCGGCACGTTCACGCTCGCGACGGCCGAGGTGCGCTACGACACGCGCAACGACCGCGACAATCCGTGGACCGGGTGGCTGATCTCGGCGCAGCTCGAGCACGGATTCAGCAATCACGTGGTCCTCGGCCCGGCGTCGACGGTCGTGCGGGCGCCGTCGCCGGATGGACAGCCGGTGCCGGTGGCCTACACGCGCGGCGTGCTCGACCTGCGCCGATACAACCGGCTGTCGCCCGAGGCGCAGCTCAACGTCCGGCTGTTCGCGGGCGGCTGGTTAGGCGGCGATCCGCTGCCGCTCGAGCGCCGCTTCTCGTTAGGCGGCTCCGGCTCCCTGCCCGGCTACGATTTCCGGCAGCCGCTGGCGGGCGAATCCGACGTGTTGTCGTGCAGCGCAGGGCAGGCCATTCCGGGAACGCCGGCGCAGTGCGACCGCGTGCTGCTGGCCCAGGTGGAATATCGCGGCGATCTGCACCTGCATTTATTCGGCGACTGGGGCGCGCAGAGCGGCAGCGGCGGGTGGAGCTGGACGTTCTATCACCCGCTGCAGTGGGTGCTGTTCAGCGATGCGGGGCGCGGATGGCTGCTGCATCAGCTCTCGCCCACAGGCGGAATCGAAGAGGCGAGCGCATTCCCCCTGCGCGATTACAAGGCCGACGTTGGCATCGGCCTCGACGCGGAAGTGCTCGGGGTGTTCGTCGCAAAGTCGGTGACCGACTGGAACCAGCCAGTCAACGTGGTCGTCCGACTCCGGCATCGCTTCTGAGCCGTGCGGCTCGCGTTCGTGGCGTGCCTGGCGCTGTGCAGTGCGGCGCCGATTGCGGCGCAGCGCGATGCGCGACTGCAGATCGCGCTGTCCAAGACCGGGGCCGAGGGTGCGGTGCCGTCGGTGAGCGCGACGCGGGTGCTCGACGACAGGAGCCTCACCGACCTCTTGCACAGCGGGTTCCCCGCGCGTCTGCACTATCGCCTCGAGTTGTGGGCGTCGGGCGGCTTGTTCGACAACCTGCAGCGCCACGCCGAGTGGGACGTGATCGTTCGCTACAATCCGCTCGAACGGCGGTACAGCGCGACGCGCATCGAAGGGGACCGTGTGACATCGCTCGGGTCCTCGACCAGGATGGCCGGGGTGGACTCGGCGTTGGCGAAGCCGTTCGTGCCGAAGATCGCTCCGCCGGCGGGGCATGGTCGCTATTACTGGACGGGGACGCTGGATGTCGAGATGCTGTCGGTGAACGATCTCGACGAAGTGGAGCGGTGGCTGCGCGGGGAGTTGACGCCGGCGGTGCACGGCGAGAAGAATCCGGGCACTGCGTTAGGCCGAGGCGTGACGACGCTCATCACCCGCGTGTTAGGCGGGAAGCAGCGGCACTACGAAGCGCGGACGCGCGAGTACCGGGAGTGAAGACGGACAGGGACGGCGTCGTCCGCCTCCTGTCCGCCTTTCGTTAGGCCATGAGGGTCCGCGACCGGCGGATGGCGTGGCCCGACTCGAGCAGCTCCAGCTGGTGCAGCGTGTCCTCGCCGTAAAACAGCTTGATGTACTTCGACTGCGTCGGCGTGAGACGGCGCACCGCCCAACTCAGGTGCACGAAGTGCGGTTCAACCGGCGCGGTGAGCGGGTGCATGCCGATCTCCTCCGGCATGCGGTTGCCCTTGCGCGTGTTGCACGGCGAGCACGCCGTGACGACGTTCGTCCAATCGTTCGTGCCGCCGCGCGACATCGGAATCAGGTGATCGCGCGTGAGCGATTCGCGCGGACGCAGCTCGGCTGCGGTGCGGCCGCAGTACTGACAGCGATAGCGGTCGCGCGCGAACAGGAACGTGTTGGTCACCTGGCGGCGGAACCGGCGGGGCACATGGATGAAGCGAACCAATCGGATGACCGCCGGGCGCGGCAGGGTCAGACGCTCCGAGTGCACGAAGCGACCGGCATCGGCCTCGATGATTTCAGCCTTGCCATCGAGCACCAGCCGCAAGGCGCGCCGCATCGGAACCATCGTGAGCGGCTCGAACGAAGCATTCAGCGCCAGACAACCGACGACCACGGAACCCTCCGGTTCTACCTACGAAAACTCCCGCCACGGTCGTCAGGGCGGGAGCGGGTCCTCTAGCGTGACACGCCGCGAGTAGCATGGCGCCGCGATGTCGCGGCGCATACGCCCTCTGTTACACTGACGAGACCGACAAAATGCTGTAACTCGGCAAACCCCAACCATTTTGCCGACAGCCGTACCGTTCCGGCGCGCCGCCGCACTAACGCTCGGCCTCCGCAGCCACCGGCAACGGTGTCAGCCATCCATACCGATCTTCAATCCGACCGGTCGCAATCCCCATGAACTGCTCCTGAATGGCACGCGTGATCGGGCCTGGTTTTCCGCTGCCGACCTGAATGCGGTCGACCGAGCGGATTGGCGTGAGCTCGGCCGCCGTGCCCGAGAAAAACAGCTCGTCCGCAATGTAGAGCATTTCCCGCGGCAGGGTCTGCTCGCGCACCTCATAGCCGAGATCCTGCGCGATCCGCATCACTGAATCGCGCGTGATTCCGCTCAGGATCCCCGACGACAATCCGGACGTGTACACGACACCATCACGTACCAAGAAGACGTTCTCGCCGCTCCCTTCGGCCACGAAGCCGAAGGAGTCGAGCATGATGCCCTCCGAGTACTTGTCCAACCGCGCTTCCGTCTTGGACAACTGCGAGTTCAGATAGTTGCCGCCCGCTTTGGCCATGGCCGGGAACGTGTCGGGTGCGGCACGGCGCCAGCTCGAGACGCACACGTCGACTCCGTTAGCCAAGGCGTCGTCGCCCAAATAACTGCCCCATCGCCACGCGATGACGAACGTCTCGACCGGGACATCGACCGGGTACACACCCATCTGCTCGCCGGTGCGAATCACCACCGGCCTCAGGTAGCAGGCGCGCACATCGTTGGCCGCCACCGTATCGAGACACGCCTGGGCGAGCGCGTCGATGCTGTGCCGCATCGGCATCCGATAGATGCGACACGAGTCGTGCAGACGGCGGACGTGATCCGGCAGACGGAACACCGCCGGGCCCGCCGGCGTGTCGTAGCACCGGATGCCCTCGAATACGCACGACCCGTAGTGGACCACGTGGCTCATCACGTGAATCGTGGCGTCATCCCAGGGGACTAACTGCCCGTCCCGCCATATCTTGGTCGTGCGTCCGTTGATGCTGCTTTCGGCCATTGACTGTCTGGTAAGGGAAAGTCAATAATACTCTATGATAACGCGCGGGCCCGTGGCCGGGGAATAGGCCCCGCGTCTGTACAGAATGAACGCGCGCAGCGCGGCCGCCGCCACACGAGGTCTTGCAGCCCGCGGCCTCCGCACGAGATGGGCTCTGACAGGGTGCGAGCACCACAATGAGCACCGGGCCGGTACGCTGGTGGCGATGGATCCTTCTCCTGGCGGGCGTCGCGATCGTGGCGGCCAGCAGGAACGCCGATGCGCAGCAGGCGCCGGCGTCGGCCGGCGAAATCACCGGGGTCGTGTTCGACAGCCTCGATGACGAGCCATTGGGCGGCGCATCGGTGTTTCTCGTCGGGACATCGTTGTCGGCGACGACGAATGCCGACGGACGCTTCGTCTTCGACTCGGTGCCGGCGGGTTCGTATCGGGTCGCCTTCGAATCAACGGATCTCGACGCGATCGGCGTCACGCCCAACCCGCAATCGGTGGCGG
>DAHUXU010000563.1 GCA_027307005.1 Gemmatimonadota bacterium | reverse complement strand
ATGCGTACGCAGATGGAAAACACCCGCTGCATGTTGGCGCGGTACACGCGTTCGAAGGCTTGCCGGTCGCCCGCCGCAGCTCGTGCTACGTCGGGTGGCGGCTCGTCACTCGGAATCGTTGTGACCACGGCCCTCGTGGCTGTCAGCATTCAGTGCGCACCCTTGTGCCGTCGCTGAATCAGATGGTTTGGCGGGGCCAAAGGTTTGAACGATCACGTGTGCGAAGGGGCCAGTGCGGCGGCGGTCAGGGCCTGGATGAGGGGCGGAAGGTCGCGGATGTCCGCGATGAGGCGGCTGGGCCGGGCGGCTTCGAGCGTTTGGCGGCTGAAAGGACCCCAGAGGGCGGCCACGGTGAAGACGCCGGCCGCGGTTCCGGCTGCGATATCGTGGGGTGAATCGCCGACGAAAATCGCTTCGGTTGCCTCGCGATGGAGTAGCGCAAGCGCGTGCAGGACCGGCTCGGCGTCGGGTTTGTGGGTGGTGGTCGAGTCGAATCCGACGACGTGGTCGAGAAGTGCGCCGATGCCCATCACGTGCAGTGCTCGTTTGGCTGCGTCGGTGGCTTTGCTCGTGACGAGCGCCATATGGTGGCCACGGTCGTGCAGCAAGGACAGCGTTTCGCGCACGCCTTCGAATTCGCGAAGCAGCTCGTCGTGATGCTCGTTTTGCCACGATCGATAGGTGGCGGTCATCGGTTCGATGAGCGCTTCGTCGGCTACGAGCGAGCGGAGCTGCGTGATGAGCGGGGTCCCCATGCCCGCGATCCACGCGGTGTCCGAGGGGACAGCGCCCAAGTGCGTGAAGAAGGTGTGGCGGAAGGCGCCCAAAATGAGCTCGAGCGAATCGGCGAGCGGTCCATCGAGATCGAACAAGATTGCGAGCGGTTTCCGTGACGGCATTCCCGCAATCTAGAGGGATCTGACGATAGCGCGAAGGAATGCGGCGGGGGGGTCGCGGGCTGTCATTCGACGCCGACGAGCACGGCGACGAGCACGGGCGAGTCGGGATGATTGTGATGGGCTCGTTCCTGGACGTCGGCGAAAGTTCCGAGCGCGCGGAGCCACGCTTCGTCGGGGAGTGTGGCAGTTGCGAGATCGTCGAGCACGCGTTCGGCGCCGATACCGAAGGGGAGCGTGATGGCCCGGCGGGCGCGTGCGGCGAGCGGCGCGAGCGTTGGGCGGAGATGGTGGGGCGCGCGGGCGGTGATGGACACGATGCGGCGCATGGCGTGGCGTCGGCTGGGCACGTGCAGGGGCAGTACTCCGCCGGTTGCTGCGACTGCGGCGCGTCGAGCGAGCCATTCCCCGCAGCGCTCGAGCGCGCGACCGACGATTTCGTTAGGCGGCGACGGTGCCGCGGACTGCGGCGGTGTTGCGTCGAACAGCGCGACAATCGCGAGGAGAAGCGCGGGGTCGTCGGCGAACGGGCGGTCGTCGAGGCTGCCGGCGAGGGAGCAGCCGGGATCGCCGTGTTGGAACGCGGCGAGCACGCAGCGGCGGCCGGTGTGTTCGACGGCGAGCAGCGGCGCGGCGTGTTCGAGGTGTGGCGCCTGGGTCGAGCGCCATGCGGCGAGGCGTTGTCGCAGGGCTTCCTGGCGGCGCGTGGCGGAGGGCGCGGCCCGAGCCGATTCCATTGCGTTAGGCGTCGCGACGGGCAGGATGGTGCCGGCGATGCCGATGGCGCGATTGGCGGCGCGGAGTTTGGCGTGGAGTCGTTGCTCGACACGAAGCAGCGCTTCGGCGGCCGCCGGTGGCGAGAGGGCGTAGACGGCGACGCTTTTGTGTGTCGAGCCAAGGCGGCGTGCGCGGCCCACGCGCTGCTCGAGGCGGGCCGGCGTCCAGGGGAGGTCGAGGTGGATGACCACCGACGCGTCTTGCAGGTTGACTCCTTCGCTGAGCAGGTCGGTTGTGAGGAGGAAGTCGATGCGCTCGATGTCGCGTGGCGGCTGGGCGGCCGTGGCGCGCGGGGCAAATCGCGTGAGGAGCTCGCGCCGGGTGACGGGCCCGCTCGTGAGGTGGCCGCCGCGCGCGGTGAGTGCAGCGGCGCCGGTGCGATCGGGCAGGCGGGTAAACAGGGTGCGGACCGTGTGTGTGAATTGGGAGAATGCGACGAGCTTCTCGCCCGGGTGTGCCGCGCGGAGCTCGTGCAGTCGTTGTGCGCGCTCGGTGTCGGTCCAGACGCTGGCGAGCGCGCGGGAGCGCAGCGCTACGACAGCGGCGGCGTGCGCGGCGACGACGGCACGCATGGGCTCCGTTAGGCGACGCTCGTCCTCGAACAGTTGCGGGAAGGCCAACTGGACCGCGTCGTCTCCGCACGTCCAGGCTCCGAGCGTTGCGCGGGATGGATAGCGGCCGGTGGCGAGTGTGGCGTCGAGGGCTGTGGCGATGGCGAGCCGGCGATCGAGCGCGCGCAATAGTGCGCCGTGGCTCGAGGCCCATTGTCTGGCGAGTCCCCAATGGACGAGTGCGCCGCCGTCTTCGCCATCGCGTGGTGGGAGGGGTGGCGGGAGCGACGTGATCAGGTCGAGGAGCTCGTGGTCATCTCCGACCGGTATCCAGACCGGCGGTGTGAGCTCGGGCAGGGCGGTAGCGGCGATGTCGGCACGTTCCCGTCGAATGATGCAGGCGGCACGTTGGTCATCGCTCAGCTGCCATGCGCGGGCGCCGAGGAAGAGGGCGAGGACGGCGGCGAGATCGTTCGCATGATTGTGGATTGGCGTCGCCGAGAGGAGCAGGACGGGCGTGCGTGCGGTGAGCGCAGCGAGTCGGGCGTAGCGTTTGGTGGCCGGATTGCGCGCGTGGTGCGCTTCATCGAGCACCACCAGGTCGAAACTTCCGTTCGGCAGCGACCCTCTGCTCAGCGCGTCGTAGGAGACGATGTGTGCCGTTGCGGATCCGCGGTCGAGCGCATCGCGCCACATGTCGCGGAGCGCGGCGGGTGCGACGACGACTGCGCGGCGTGCTTCGCGGATGAGCGCGACCGCGACGAACGTTTTGCCGAGTCCGACTTCATCGGCGAGGAGTGCGCCGCCGTGTTCGGCGATTGCGCGTCGAGCGCGGTCGAGTGCGGATTGCTGGTGTGGGCGCAGCGCAATGCGTCCGATGGTTGCCGTCGTCGTCTCGGGCTCCTGGAGCCAGAGGTGTGCGATGAGGCCGCGCACGTCGGCGCGGTTGCCGATCACGAATTGGTCCATTGGAGGAGCGGGTCGATGTCGGATCGACGGACGTCGTAGGCGCGGAGCGTGGCGTCGAGCAATTCGTCGGCGTCGGGGGGTTGGCCGCGATGCGCGTGTTGGGCGATGGGTGCGAGGATGTCGCGGGCGCGGGTCCAGGAGCGGGGCGTGGGGAGAAGCGCGATGGTCCACGCGAGGAAGCGTCGGTAGCCGCCGCGGGCCGGTTCGGCGATGAGGGCCAACCATGCGGCAACCAGCGGCGAGTTCAACAATGCGGCGAGCGTGTGGGCATCGCGCGGGTCGCGGCACGGCAACAGGTAGCAGCTATTGAGTGCGATGGTCGGATCGTTAGGCGTGAGCACGAGTGCGCGCGGCGTGCGCCCGACATCGGCCCACACGACGCGCGCGAGCTCGCTCGCGGCGGCGGCGGTACGGAAGAGGGCCCACCAGGGTGCGCGTGTGCGTGCATCGGCGCGGCGGGAGAGCGACGCGCGCCAGCGGGTGAGCCACGTGTGTGCGAGCGGCGGCAGCGTTCGGAGCGGTGCGCCGCGCGCATCGTGTGTCCATACGATGGACTCGCTGTTTCTGCTTGGCTCGCGGCGCCATGCGGCCAGGTGTTCGCCGCGCAGGAGCGGACGCAGGAGGGTCCGTTCGATGCGACCGGTTCGTGTGCCGTCGTCGACGGTCGCGACCACTGTGTCCGAGTCGGTGGTTCGTACGATGAACGCTTCATTCAACCCGCACTTGACTCCCAGTTGTGGTGGGCCGAGCGGGCTCTGGACGAGGGGGATTCCTTCTCTGGCGAGGAGATCGAACGCGTCGCGGACGGCCGGGGGGGCCAGCAGCCATGGGCTGGCAGGATCCATGTCGAGCGCCAGCCGGTGATGCGGCATGCACCAGTGTGTGGTGCGGTTAGGCCGGTGGACCGTGGCGCTGATGTCGACCTCGTTGAGCTTCTCTTTTGTGCCAGGTTGCCGGAGTCGTTCGGCGACGAGAAGGGAGGGATAGACGGCGGCATCGAACTGGTTTGGCGCTTCGCTCCAATCTTCGAGGGATACGACGTGTGCCTGTTGTTGGATCTGGGTGCGGAGGCCGCCGCCTGCGAGGGCGCGCCAGAGTTTTGATGGAAGAAGCAGTGCGAGGGTTCCACCGGGTTGCAGCAAGGAGATGGCGCGTTCGGTGAAGAGTGCAGCGAGGTCGACCTGTGCGGCGAAGCCGAGTGTTGCGCGGGCGGCGGAGGCGCCGCGGGGCCAGGCCGCGTTGCGGTAGGACGCAAAGCGTCGGCGCAGCTCGAGGCGTGCGGACGTTGGGATGCGGTGTAGCCGTACCCAGGGAGGGTTGCCGAGTATGGTGGTGAAGCCACCGAGGCGAGCGACGTCGGGGAAGTGGGTGACCCAGGCGAAGGGCAGCGCGCCGCCGTTGCGCACTTCGCGAAGGGCGGCTGACAGTGCGCGGGTTCGGTCGCGTTCTGCGGCGAGGCGTTGGCGCGCCACGGATGCGGGGGTAGTGCGTGTGCCGAAGAGGTCGCGTCCGCGCAGCGCGCTGAGGATGTCTCGTCGACGCGCGGAGGAGGCGGCGAGCTGTCGCTCGAGATGGGCGATGACGAGCATGCGTTCGGCGCGATCGAGCGTGCGCTGCAGCGTGTGCTTACGGCGTCCGCTGGAGCGGGCGTAGCGTTCGCGGAGTTGGGCGAGTCGTGGGCCGCCGCGCCATGTGGTGTTGGCGGTCGGTTCGAACGTATCGCCGGCGAGTGAGTCTCCGACGCGGATGTGGCGATCGAGGTTTGGGAGCGGCGGGACGAGCATTGGATCGTGTGTGTCGCAATCGATGACCACGGAGAGCCAGAGGCGGAGCTCGCAGAGCCAGACGGCGGTGGGATTGATGTCGACGCCGAAGATCGATTTCGTGAGCATGTCGCGGCGGATTTGCCATACCGGGCGGTGGTCGCCGAGCCGGGCGCGGAGGGCGGCGAGCTCCTCGAGCATGTAGACGAGGAATGCGCCGCTGCCGCAGGCGGGGTCGAGGACGGTAATGCGGGCGCAGCGTTCGGCGAGGCGGCGGCGGTCTTCTGCGTTAGGCGTGAGGCCGTCGAGTGCGGCGCGCGCGGTATCGGGCGCGACGGCATCCACAGCGAGTGCGTGTGCGAGGACGGCTCGACTAACCGTTGCGACGAGGCGGCGTGGTGTATAGAACGCTCCCGAGGCGCGGCGGCTGTTGGCCTCCATGAGCGATTCGAATGCTTTGCCGAGCATTTCCGGATCGATGGCCGCTTCCGACCAATTGGCGGATTCCTCGCGGGGAGAGAACCGGTACTTTGACAACAATTCTCCGAAGACGGCGCCGAGGGTATGGTCAGGGAATCGGAGTTGGGGGTAGCGTCGTTCGAGGGTGGTGCGGGCGAAGAGGCCGCCGTTGAGGAATGGAATGCGTCCGAAGGCTCGAGCGGCGGAGGCGCGTGCGCGGGGTGGTGTGTTGAGTGTGCCGAAGAACAGTGGAAGGAGGGTGCGTCTGTGGTAGTTGCCGCCGCGCTCCATGCAGCGGGCGAACGTATTGTGGAGGAAGCGTCGATCGTAGTCGAGCCATCCTTTTGTTTGGATGAAGCTGAGAAAGAGCAGTCGGGAGATGTAGAGAAGTGCGAGGTCGGACCGTTCTGTTGCCGTTGCTCGTGTGGTGCCGAGGGTAGCTGAGGCGGCGAGGTTGGCGACGACGAGTTGGAGGTTTCGGTAGAACTTTCTGCTGAGCGCATCGCGGCCGAGTGTATCGAGCCAGGCGGAGTGGGCGAGGATATCGGGTTCGGCGGCTGTAGCGGCGAGTGCGGCGAGTGTTTCAGCGTCGCTGGGGACGATGTGAGTGCGATCGACGTGGAGGGCGACGACGCGCGGTTTGGATCGGTCGGCGGACCACGTGGCTATCGTTAGGTCGCATCCGTTGTATTGTGTGGCGATGAGGAGCCACAGCAATTGCGGTGCATGGGCGGCGCAGTGTTGGGCGATGGTAGTGGCGACGGTTCGGAGTGGTGTGTCGTGTTCGCATTCGACGAGGATGGCGCGGAGTGCGCCGCGACCGGACGCGAGGCGGGCCGAGCGTACGGCGTTGGGCAGGCCGAGTGTGGATTGGAGGTCAGGGTCGAGGCGGACGGTGTGTGGCGGGAAGCCGATCTCGGTGGCGATGGCTGAGAGGCCGGCGGTGGCGCTGCTGGCGGCGAGGAGGGCGGCGAACGATTCGAGGGAGCGAACGCCGCGAACCTAGCGGTGGCGGTGTGGCGGAGCGGGTGCGAAACTTTGCGAGGCGGTGCAAAGGGTTGCGGTTTGAAGCGGTATCGCGTCTCGCTCGGGTTGGCTTCCTCGCTTCGATGATACGGATTGAACAGATAACAGCACGGAGAACGGCACGGATCGCTCGGCTGCTCGGCGCCGGCTCTATCAAGCGTGGTAGGCATCGATCCGTTGTTTGTTGAACAACAACACAACAGCACGGACATGCGACCAGGCTAGCTGGCGCGGAGCAGCCGAGCGATCCGTGCTGCTATCCGTGCTGTCATCCGTTCAATCCGTGTCTCCGGAGCGTGGAAGCTCGCCACCTCGCAACTGCTCCGGCATTGGCCGCGCGTCGGGCGCCCCAACTTGGACCGGTACCCTCGCTCGGGAGAGCTTGCGCGGGGGAGTCCGGTGCCCAACTTAAAAGCGGCGATGGTGGCGCGTTGGGCGTCCCTGAATCGGGAGATGTGATGCGAACGTTGATGAGTGCACTGTGTGCGGTGTGTGTGGCGGCGACGGCGCCGCGGGCGCAGGATTCGTTAGGCAACAACCGATTCGCGCTGCGCGACATTTTCGAGCTGCAGTGGGCGGCCGATCCGCAGATTTCGCCGGATGGGCGGCAGGTGGTGTATGCGCGTTCGCGCTACGACATCATGAAGGATCGCGAGCGATCGACGCTGTGGGTGGTGAGCGCCGATGGCGGCGAGCAGCGTCCGTTGACGAGCGGCGGGGAGCGGAACGAAACGTCGGCGCGATGGTCGCGGGATGGCGGGCGCATCGCGTACGTGTCGAACGCGGACGGCGCGAGCGAAATCCACGTGCGGTGGCTGGCCTCGGGGGTGGACGGTATCGTGACGCACGTGGAGCACGGGCCGTCGGCGCTGGCGTGGTCGCCTAACGGGGAGTTCATCGCGTTCGCGATGTTCGTGCCGGAACCGGTCAAGCCGTTGGTCACGCTGCCGGCGAAGCCGGATGGCGCGGACTGGGGGCCGCCGACGCGGTACACCGACGCGTTAGTCTACCGGCGTGATGGCGGCGGGGATGTGCCATCGGGGCACGTGCACATTTTCGTGGTGAGCGCGGATGGGAGTGCGCCGCGTCAGATCACGAGCGGGCCGTTCGACGACGGCGCGCCGGTGTGGTCGCCCGATGGGAAGACGATTTACTTTTCTGCCAACCGGCATCCGGACGGCGACTACACGCCGTTGAATACGGAGGTCTACGCGGTGCCGGTGGCGGGCGGGGCGGTGCGCGCGCTGACGACGCGTGATGGCCCCGACAACTCGCCGGCGATTTCTCCAGACGGGCGGATGGTGGCGGACACGGGATTCGACGACCACCATCAGGGGTACCAGGTGACGCATCTGTACGTGATGAACGCGGACGGGTCTTCGCCGCGCGAGGTAACGCCTAACTTCGATCGCGACCTGTTCGCGCCGTCGTGGGCGGCGGACGGGCGCGGAATCTACGCGCTGTACGATGACCAGGGCGACACGAAGGTCGGATTGGTGACGTTGGACGGGAAGGTGACGCCGATCGTCTCGCACGTTGGCGGGTTGGACATCGGTCGGCCGTACCCTGGCGGGTCGTACTCGACGTCGCACGTGGGGCGGATCGCGTTCACGGAGACCGACCCGGACCATCCGGCCGACGTCGCGGTCACGGGCGCGCGGGCCGGCTCCGTGGCTCGCCTCACGAGGCTCAACGATGGATTGTTCGGGCCGGGCGGGAAGACGTTAGGCGCGGTGCAGGAGATCCACGTCAAGTCGTCGTTCGACCAGCGCGACGTGGAAGGGTGGGTGATCACGCCGCCGGGCTTCGACGCCTCGCACAAATATCCGCTGCTGCTCGAGATCCACGGCGGTCCGTATCTCGACTACGGCGACCGCTGGTCGGCGGAGCTGCAGCAATATGCGGCCGCGGGCTACGTCGTGCTCTACATGAACCCGCGGGGCAGCACCAGCTACGGCGAGACGTTCGGCAATCTCATCAATCACGATTACCCGGACCACGACTACGACGATCTGATGTCGGGCGTGGATGCGATGATCGCGAAAGGGTACATCGACCCCGACAATCTCTACGTCACGGGCGGCAGCGGCGGGGGGGTGCTCACGGCGTGGATCGTCGGGCATACGCACCGGTTCCGCGCGGCGGTCGTGCAGAAGCCGGTGATCAACTGGTACAGCTGGGTGTTGACGACCGACCTGTCCGAGTTCGGCCTAACGTACTGGTTCACGGGCGCGCCGTGGACGCAGGCCGACACCTACATGAAATATTCGCCGATCACCTACGTGGGCAACGTGACGACGCCGACGATGATGATCACCGGCGATGTCGACTACCGGACGCCGAGCTCCGAAGCCGAGCAATTCTACGAGGCGCTCAAGCTTCGCAAGGTGCCGGCGGCGCTGGTGCGTGTGCCTAACGCATCGCACGAAATCGCGGCGACACCGAGCCACATGATGGTGAAGATTGCCTACGTGCTGGCGTGGTTCAAGAAATGGCAACGCGCCGGCGCGCAGAACGCGGTGGGCCAGCGGTAGCGGATGTGGAACGCCCCCGCATACCTGTCGGCACAGGTACCGGGGGCGCCCCCACTCGGAGGAAGTAGAAGCCCGAAGGCTTCAACCATAAGACGAACGCCGGCCGCAAAAGGTTTCCTCGGTCCGTTTTCAGCCCGAGACGTACTCTCTGCCGCGCCATTCGACGCGCCGTCCACGCACCACCGCGCGGATGACGATATACCCCAAGATCAATGACCCCAGCGGGTAAAGCGCCGCGAAGCGCAGCGCTCGCGACACACCGATAATCGGCGCGCGCACGTACACCTGGACCCACCATAGCACCGTCGCGATGGTCGCGATGAGCGACCACACGAACCAGTCGCTGGACACCAGGCCGAACGCCGAGAGGATCAGGACGACCACCGGCGCCAAACTGGCGATGGGTCCAGCGAGAAGCGCGAGCGGTAACAGCGCACGCCCGGTCGAACCGAACGGCGTTGCGCGCACGCCGCCGGCGTAAATGTTTTTCATCCAGCCGCGGACGAGTGTGCCGAACGAGGTATACATCCGCGTCGCCAGATGGTTGCGACCTTCGACGAGCTCGGTACGCTTGCCATGCTCGAAGAGACG
>DAHUXU010000549.1 GCA_027307005.1 Gemmatimonadota bacterium | reverse complement strand
GCACGGAGCGCCGTCGACGATCGCGTCCGCGGTCTGGAGGCCGGCGCCGACGACTACCTCGTGAAGCCGTTCGCCTTTCGCGAGCTGCTCGCGCGCATCCATGCACTCGCGCGGCGTCAGCCGCGCCTCGAGCCATCGCGGCGGCGCATCGAGAATCTCGAGGTGGATCTCCGCGCGCACCGCGTACGGCGCGCCGGAACGGAGATCGTGCTCACCGGCAAGGAGTACACGCTGCTCGAGTTCTTTCTGCAGCACGAGGGAGAAGTCGTCGATCGCGCCGCGATCACGGCGTACGTGTGGGACGACAACCACGATCCGTTCACCAACGTGCTCGAAGTACTCGTCCGGCGCCTGCGGCGCAAGATCGACGAGGGCTTCACGCCGCGCCTCATCCACACGGTGCGCGGCGCGGGATACCGATTCGGGCAGCCGTGAGCGATCGATGCAGCCGCTGACACGCATCCGGCTCGGCCTCACCGCCTGGTACGCGGCGACGTTCGGGCTCATCCTCGTGTTGTTAGGCGGGGGGTTGTTCGCGGTGATCCGGTCGCAGATCACGGCCCAGCTCGATACGTCGCTCGAGGCCGCCACCGAGCAGCTCATGCGCGCCGCGAACATTCGAGAAATGGAAGCGGCCGAGGCCCGGGGCCAGGTCGTGGACGCCGTGGATGAGCTGCACATTCCCGACCGACAGCTCTTTCTTCTGACGGCGACGGCAGCGCCCTTCAAGCCGCCCTCCGCACCGGCGTGGGTGACGCGCGCCGCGCGGCGCGCGATCGCGGCGGGGGATGTGACGCTCAACTCGCACATCGGCCACGGCCACACGCTCCGCATTCACGCCGCGACGTTCACCACGTCGAGCGGGACGCGCTACATCGCACTCGCGGCCGCCGATCGCGTGGAGCTCGAGGACCGCTATGCATCGTTGATCGGCGCGTTCGGCGGCGCATCGCTGGCCGCGCTGCTGCTCGTTGCGTTAGGCGGCTGGATCCTCATGCGCAAGTCCACCGCGCCCGTCGAGGCGACCATGTCGCAGATGCGCCGGTTCATGGCCGACGCCGCGCACGAGCTGCGCACGCCGATCGCCGTGCTCAGGACGCGCGCCGAAGTCGCCCTCCAGCGCGAGCGCGAGCCGTCCGCCTACATCGAAACGCTGACCCGCGTCGAAGAGGAGGCCGAGCGGTTAGGCGGCATCGTGGGCGACCTGCTCACGCTCGCGCACGCCGACGCCGGCGAATGGCCGGTCGCACACGACCGCCTCTTCCTCGACGACATCGCGCTCGATGCGGCCGATGCCGCGCACGTCCTGGCGCGCCAGCGCGGCGTGGCGCTCGAAGTCGGGACGTTCGAGGAGAGCCCGATCATCGGCGACCGCGCGCTCGTCCGCCAGCTGCTCATGCAGATTCTCGACAACGCCGTGAAATTCACGCCGCGCGGCGGACGGGTGCGCGTCGATGTCTCGGCGACCAACGGAACGTCGACCGTCGTCGTTGCCGACACGGGGATCGGCATTCCGGCGGCGCAGATGCCGCATGTGTTCGACCGGTTTTACCGCGCCGAAAACGCGCGCGAGCGCGCGCCCGGCGCCGGCCTCGGCCTCTCGATCGCCCGGTGGATCGCCACGGCGCACGGCGCGACGGTCTCGCTCGATTCGGCACCGGGCGCCGGCACCACCGTTACACTGCGCTTCCCGCGCGCGCCCTGACTGTAATCCCGCTGACAGCTACGCCGCCTAATTTTCACAGCGAATGCGCCCCACGATCACTCTGCCGCATCCGACTGCGACGCGTGCGCTCCTGGTCGGTGCCGCCATCGCAGTCGGCGCGGTGTCGGCGCCCTGCGCGCACGCCCAACAGCCCTACACGCGCGCGCAGGCTGTCGCCGCGGCGCTCGCATCGCAGCCGCTCCTGGCGCTCGCCGGCGCCGACAGCGCGACGGCCGCGGCGGGGCTGTCCGCCGCGCGCGCATATCCCAACCCGACGTTTTCGTTTCAGTACACGAAGGACATTCCGCGGCACCACTCGATCCTCGACATTCCGCTCGACTTTCCGTGGGTGCGCAACCCGCGCTTCGGCGCGGCCGCGGCCGGCCAACACGCGGCGACGCTGCGACTGGGCCTCGCGCGCGCGTCGGTGACGTTCGTGGCCGAGACCAGTTATGCGCGCGTGCTCGCCCTCGACGAACGTGCTCGGTTAGGCCGGCGCGACGCCCTCGGCGCCGACAGCCTGTTTCACATGGCGCAGCGCCGGCAGCAGGCGGGAGACGCCAGCGAGCTGGATGTGAAGCTGGCGCAGATCAACGCGGGACAGCTCGAGAATACCGCGCAGGACGACTCGCTCACCGCGGTCCTGGCGCTGCTCGATCTGCAACGTTTGATGGGCATTACGGCCGACACGCCCGCGATCTCGCTCGCCGACAGTCTCGTCATTCCGGCCGCCGATCCGTCGCCGCCGGCGGACAGCGCGGCGCCGTTCGCCGTCGCAGCCGCGCGCGCCGACCTCGATGCTGCCGAGCGATCGTTCACGCTGGAACGACGCAGCGTCTTTGCCGCGCCGTCGGTCGAAGCCGGTATCGAGGGCGGCGATCCCACCGGTCAGGAGCCGGGCGCGCTGCCACTGTTCGGCGTGACGATTCCCCTGCCGCTGTTCGACCGGCACGGCGGCGCCATCGCGACCGCGCAGGCGGCGCGCGATCGCGCGCGCGCACAGCTCACGCTCGCCACACGCGAGAGCGACGCCGAGCGATTGCGGTCGGCGCGCGAGCGCGCGTTAGCCATCGCCCGCGCGGAGCGCGACCGCCAGCTGTTGGCCGGCGCGGACACGGTGGCGCGCATGTCGCTCGCCGCCTATGCGGAAGGCGCGTCCGCGCTGCCTAACGTATTGGAGGCGCAGCGGAACGCGCGCGGGATGCTGCTGCAATTCGTCGACGACGTCGCCGCCGCCCAGATCGCCGATGCGGCGCTCCGGCTGGCGACCGCTTCCAGCCAGGGTCCGTAATGCCACGATTCCTTCTTTTGTGCGCGCTCGCCGTGGTTGCCGTATCGTGCCGCAAGGGCGATGAGGCGAGCGACGACACCGGCGCCGGACCGCCGCCGGTAGTCGGCGCCCGCACCGCGCAAGCGACCCGGCATCCGTTCATCGAAACGGTGGACGCGATCGGCACCGTTGCGGCCCGACCGCGGGGATTGGCGGCGCTGTCCGCACCGGCGACGGCGCGCGTGTTGCGCATCGACGTCGCGGTCGGCGAGCGTGTGCGCTCCGGACAGGCGCTGGTCGAGCTCGATCGCGCACCATTCGACGCCGCGGCCAGGAGCGCGCACGCCGCGGTCGTGACTGCGCAGGCGAGCTTCGACCGGGCGACGCGTCTGGCCGATCAGGGCATCGCGCCGCGCAAGGACGCGGAGACGGCGAGCGCGGAGCTGGCGCAGGCGCAGGCAGCGCTCCTCACCGCCCAACGGAACGCCGAGCTGGCGACGTTGCGCACGCCGATTTCCGGCGTGGTGACGCGCCTGGACGCCGTGTTAGGCCAGTCGGTCGACCCGGGGCAGTTGGTCGTGGAGGTGGCCGATCCGTCGGCGTTGGACATCGTGCTCGCGCTGTCTCCGGCGCTCGCGGCGCGCGTGCACGCCGGCGACAGCGTGTCGCTCGTGGCCGGCGCGAATGCGGGCGGCGAGGCGCTGGGCGATGGCATCGTGCAATCGGTCGCCGTGACGCTCGACTCGGCCACGCGCAGCGTCGGTGTCCGCGCGCGCCTCGACCACCCGGCGCGCGCGCTGCGCATTGGCGAAACCGTCTTCGGGCGGATCGATGTTGCGGTGCACCCCGACGCGGTGTCCGTGCCGATCCAGGCGCTGGTGCCGGAGGGCGAAGGCTACCGCGTCTACGTGGTGGATTCGTCCGGCGTCGCGCATGCGCGGGATGTCGACGTCGGCGCACGCACGGAGAGCGACGCCGAGATTCTGAAGGGTGTCGCCGCCGGCGAGCGCGTCGTCACGTACGGAGCATACGGCGTGGCCGACAGCGCGAAGATCGTCCCGGTCAAGCCGTGAGCCTCTTCGACTACCTCGTCCGGCAGCGCCGCTTCATCTATCTGGTGGTGGCGTTGTTGAGCGTTGCCGGCATCGGCGCTGCGCTCCAGCTGCCCTCGGCCATCTATCCGGAGCTCGTCTTCCCGCGCATCACGGTCGTCGCGCAGGGCTCTGCGTTAGGCGCGCGGCAGATCGTGTTCAGCATCACGCGGCCGCTC
>DAHUXU010000541.1 GCA_027307005.1 Gemmatimonadota bacterium | reverse complement strand
AGCTTGGTGGTCGAGCCCGGGACGAAGAATTTCTCGGCGTTGAGTTGGTAGATCGGTTCGTGCGTATCGAGCGACATGATCTCGATGCCGAAGAATGCGTGTCGGTAGTCCGGGCGATCGACGATGGAGTCGATTCGCGAGGCGAGCGCATTCCGCGGCGCGAGCGGCGCGGCGGACGCTTGAGCGCGGGCGCTCGTCGGCGTAAGAGCACCGGTGAGGATGAGGCCGACGCCGCAGACGAGGAGCGGCGCGAGCGCAGTGCGAGCAGTGGGGAGCGGGTTAGGCATGGGGCGAGGGCCGGTGTGATTGCCGGGGCGTGCACTCGCGGTCGACTTTGCGGAGCTGAGTGACGCCGGGCAATTTGTATACTAAGAGGCGCGCCAGTATACGTCATTCGCCGCCGGCGAGCAAGCCACACAGCGGAAGCGCGGGCGCTGGTTACCGGTACCTGGGCATCGATCGACGCGATCTCCTCGCGCATCCTCCGCGCAATGTGCCCGGCGTCTCAGTGATCGTCGGCCCGATACAGCGACGTTGTGCCACGCAAGTGTGGGCGATGCTACGCGCACGACAGAAACGGTTGCGAGTGCAGCGCGCTCTCGGTACGCGCGGCAATGAAGGGATCTGCGCACCGGATCGGTCCACGCTACGCTGAAGCGCTTCAGCAGCAGCAGCAGGCGGCGTCGCGCGGTGCGCGCTGCCTTTCCGTCTCGATGGACTCAGGTGCATCTGCTGACCGATTGCGGGCTACACTGTAGTAGAGTACATTGTAGCATAGTCACTCACTGGCGGGACTCGGGATCGTCGCCTTGCATCTGCACTTCATTGAAACGAACGTGTTCACGACGCGTGTGATACAGCTCGGCCTGGAGAACGTGCTGCACGATCTATAAGGCGAGTTGCTGGCCAATCCGACTGCCGGTGATACCGATGCCGGTACCGGTGGCCTCCGCAAGGTCCGTATGCGCGCTGCGCGACGGGGGCAAGGAAAACGCGGTGGAGCGCGAGCGCATTATCTCTATCGTGCGGCGCATGGCGTCATCTACTTGCTGTTCGTCTACGGCAAGGACGAACGATCGACCCTGAGCCGGGATCAGAAAAGGCAACTGAAGGCCGTGGTCGAGTCCATCAAGGACGAGTGGAGCGCTCAACACGCATGAGCAAGTGGACAACCATGCCTGGCGTTCCGTTCTTTGGTGTGTTGCGACGAGGTTGAGAGACCTATGAGGAAGAAACTGTTTGCTGAATTGATGCAGTCGGTCGGCGAAGCGGCGGAGCACGCTCGCGGTAAGCGCGATCTTCGCACGACGCTGCTCCCCGACGCGCCCGCTGCGTTGAGCGCCGCTGACGTTCGAGCCATGCGGAGGAAGTTGAATGCGTCGCAGGCCGTGTTCGCGCGCTGCCTGAACATCAGCACGCAGTTGGTGCGCGCCTGGGAAGCAGACAGGCGTCACCCGGATGGCGCCGCGCTGCGGTTGCTCGACATTGGGCGCCGGGAGCCGGCGATCGTGTTTCCGGTGCTTGTCGGCTCAGCGACAAAGATGTCTCGCGGCAAGAGCGTTCGGCGCAGCGTGAGGCGCCGCGTTGGGCGATCGCGTGCGGTGCGCGTTGCTACGTCAGCAACCACGTTGCGAAGCGCGCCCAGACCGGCGTCGCGCCAAACAAAAAACTCAACGGTTGCGACGCGATGATGAGCAGCGCGCCCCAACCGAACGCCGGATGCAACCGTCGGTTCCTGACGGTGTCGACACCCACACACGCCAGCACGCAGAGGTCGATCAGCGCAAAGCCCACCAGCGCGCTCGCCTCAATGAATCGCAGGGGAATACGTATGATGGCGGGCATCAGGATGCTAACGCAGGCGAGCAGCATCAACCGCTTGTGGTAGTTGCTGCGACGCCGAAATAGAATCGTGGCGCCAACGAGGACGGCGAACACCAGCAGAATGCTGAGCTGAAAGGCGAGCCCCGCCAGCGAATGCCCGGGCCTGTAGTGAAGCTTGCCTCTCACAATGATCGTGGTTGCGCCGACCACCACCACCAACAGGGCCAGCACAGCGCCGATCACCCCGAGTCGGCGATGGAGGTCGGTGCGGTGAACGGCGACTAACCGGACCTGAACCAGGAACAGGACAACCGATCCACGTTCACTGGACACCGGCAGGCGCCCGGACGTTCGTATAGTCGTAACGGGCGCTGGTGTGGCTCTTTGGCCCGGCGCCGAGGTCCATCACACTGTTCGCCTTGAGCACCAGGCCGCGACTCTTCGAGATCCACATGTCGGTGTCGACCGCCGACATCTCCGTCACGACGTGCGTCCGCCAGACCGCTGCGGCCTCGCCGTTCACGCTTTCGTCGCGCAGGTGCGTGCAGGTGTCCTTCTTCCAATCGTGTTTATCGCGTTCCGCATTCATCTCGGCCAAGCTCACCGGACTCTTGACCCACTTTCCGTGGTTGAGGAAGTACATCGTGCCTCCAACGGAGATCGACTCGCCTGT
>DAHUXU010000510.1 GCA_027307005.1 Gemmatimonadota bacterium | reverse complement strand
GGGTGTAAATTGGTGGTCCTGCGTTAGAGCGGGCGCGATGAAAACCCGTGCCGAACACGGCGCTACGGTGGAGGACGTCGTTGCCGAGTTCGTGCGGTTAGGACCGCGTTCGGCACGGATCACGGCCTCGTCCATCACCATCACCGATCGGATCCATACATGGGCACACTCCTTCACGATATGCGCTACGCGATCCGAACGCTCCTTCGCGCACCCGGATTCGCGATCATCGCCGTTCTCACACTGGCGCTCGGCATCGGCGCCAACACCGCCCTGTTCTCCGTCGTCAACGGCGTGCTGCTCGATCCGTTGCCGTATCCGGCGCCCGACCGCCTGGTGGCCGTGTACGGGAGCACGCCCGGATTTGCGCACGGGCCGATCTCGTACCCGAACTTCCGCGACTGGCAGCGCGACACGCGCACCCTTTCGTCGCTCGCGCTCTACCACAACGAGGATTACAACTTCACCGGCGCCGGCGAAGCCGAGCGCGTCTCCGGCTACATGATTTCCGCGAACTTCTTCCATACGTTAGGCGTGAGCCCAATGTTAGGCAGAGGCTTTCGCGCGGAAGAGGATGTGGTCGGCGCCGCGCCCGTTGTCGTGTTGGGCGGCGGATTCTGGAAGCGCCGCTTCGGCGGGTCGCCCGCGATCATCGGCACCTCCATCGACCTCAACGGTACCGCCTACACCGTCGTCGGGGTGATGGCGCCCGACTTTACGTTCTACGGCCACGACCGCGACGTGTATACGCCGATTGGCCAGTGGAACGACCCGACGTTCCTCAGCCGCCAGGCGGTGTTCAGCTCCGGCATGGTCGGCCGCCTCGCGCCCGGCGTCACGCTCGGCCAGGCGAACGCAGACATGCAAGGCGTCGCACGGCACCTCGCCGCCGAATATCCGGAGGCGAACAAAGGCGTCGGCGCGTCGATCGTATCGCTGCAGCAGGACCAGGTCGGCAGCGTCCAGCCGGTGCTCTTCGTGCTGCTGGGCGCGGTCGGATTCCTGCTGCTGATCGCCTGCGCCAACGTCGCCAACCTGCTCCTCGCGCGCTCGTCCGCCCGGGCGCGCGAGTTCGCGATCCGCGTGTCGTTAGGCGCGAGCCACCGCCACGTGGTCCGGCAGCTGCTCAGCGAAAGCCTGTTGCTCGCGGGCGCGGGTGGCGCGCTCGGACTGCTCTTCGCCACCTGGAGCATGCGCGCGGTGCTCGGAGCGCTGCCGGCCGCGCTCCCGCACTCGCATGACATCTCCCTCGACCCGCGCGTTCTCGGATTCACGCTCGTCATCTCGATCCTTGCCGGCGTCTTGTTCGGCCTCGCGCCCGCGGTCAACGCATCGCGCATCAACTTACAGGACGTGCTCAAGGAAGGCGGACGCGGGTCGAGCGGCACGCGCCACCGGCTGCAACGCACGTTCGTCGCCGCGCAAGTGTCAATGGCGCTCGTGCTCCTCGTCGGCGCGGGACTCATGATGCGGAGTCTCGCCGCGCTCTGGCGCGTCGATCCCGGATTCAACGCCAGTCATTCGGTGACGTTCAGCCTCTCGCTGCCGGCCTCGTACTCCACGGAGCCCGCCGATACGCGGGCGCGACTGCGCGCGTTCGATGCGAAGATGCTCACGCTCCCCGGCGTCGACGCCGTCTCGGCAACGCTCGGCTCGCGTCCGATGGTGCACAATTCGACGGAATCGTTCTGGATCGAGGGCCGCCCGAAGCCCGAGAACCTGAACGACATGCCGCAAGCGTTGTTCTATCTGGCTGAAGACGGGTTTCAGCGCGCGATGGGCGTGCGGCTCGAGCGCGGCCGATTCATCACGCCGCAAGACGACGAGCATGCACCCACGGTGATCGTCGTCGACAGCGTGTTCGCGCACACCTATTTTCCTAACGAAGATCCGATCGGCAAGCGCGTCCACCTGGCGACGTTCGGCGTGGAAGCCGAAATCGTCGGCGTCGTGGATCACGTGAGGCAGTGGGGCCTCGATGCCGATGCTGCGTCCGCCATCGAAGCGCAGTTCTATTTCCCGTTCATGCAGCTGCCCGACAAGATCATGCGGCTCGCGGCGACGGGCGTCGCGGTGGTGCTGCGCACGACGGGCGACCCCGCGACCGTGATGGGCCCCGTGCGCCAGGCGGTGGCGCAGCTCGATCCGAGGGACGTCATCTATAACGTATCGACGATGCGCGACGTGCTCGCGAACTCGCTCGCGGCCCGCCGCTTCCTGATGATGCTGCTCGGCGTGTTTGCTGCGTTAGCACTCGTGCTCGCGTGCGTCGGCATCTATGGCGTGATCTCGTATCTCGTCAACCAGCGCACGAACGAAATCGGCGTGCGCATGGCCCTCGGCGCCCAACGCTCGGATGTGTTGCGCCTCGTCGTCGGGGATGGCGCGCGGATGGCGTTCGCCGGCGCCGTGGTAGGCGCGGTGGTGGCGCTCGCGCTCACGCGCCTCATGGCGCACCAGCTCTTCGGCGTCACCGCACACGATCCGCTCACGTTCACGGCCGTCGCGGTGTTGCTGATGGGCGTCGCGATCGCCGCGTGCTACGTTCCGGCGCGCCGTGCCACACGCGTCGACCCGATCGTAGCGCTCCGTTCGGAATGACGATGAACATGAAAGGTTCGTCGGGAATTTCCGGGAAACGTGACCGCGAAAAAAAATCGAACAAACGATAGATGGATCGTGAGGCAGGGCGGACGGGCGGAGTGCTACGCTCATGAAGACGCGGACAAAGCAGGGCACAAGGGACAAAGCACCGAGAAAAGAATCAACGCCTTGGTGTTGCTCGTGTCGTGTCAGCTGTGTCCGTGCTGTGCCCGCGTCTTCATGAGCGTAGATGCCAGCAACTCGTGCTGTCCCATGCGCACCAGGGCGATTGCCAATAAGC
>DAHUXU010000349.1 GCA_027307005.1 Gemmatimonadota bacterium | reverse complement strand
GGTGCGCGGCGCGCGCGCCGCCACCGCGCGTCCGCTCTTCGTCAAGCTGAGTCCGGCGTCGTCGGATATCGCCGCGAGCGCCTGCGTGGCGGTGGATGCAGGCGCCGACGGCATCACGCTCGTGAACACGATGCCGGGCCTCATCGTGGACGTCGAGCACCGGCGGCCTGCGTTAGGCTTCGGGTCGGGCGGCGTGAGCGGCGCGCCGCTGCTGCCGGTCGGCGTGCTCGCCACGTGGAAAGTGCGGCAGGCGGTGAGCGTCCCGCTCCTCGGTGTGGGCGGTGTGTCGTCCGCGTCCGATGCGTTGCAGTACATCATTGCCGGTGCGTCGCTGGTCGGTATTGGGACCGCGGCACTGCGCGACCCGCGGCTTCCCGAGCGCGTGGTGCGCGATCTCGCGCGGTGGTGCGACGCCCACGGCGTGCGGTTCTTGGGCGAGCTCGTCGGCACGCTCGAGTGGCCGTCGTGAGCCGTGCGCGAGCCATCGTCGCGCTGGATGTGTCCGGCGCGCGCGAGGCGGCAGCGCTCGTGGAGCGGCTGGGCGAGGCGTGCGATTTCGTGAAAGTGGGAAGCGAGCTCTTCACTGCGGCCGGCCCGCAGGTGGTTAGCGCCATGCGCGGCGGCGATGGTGCGCGAGACCGCGACGTGTTTCTCGACCTCAAGTTTCACGACATCCCGAACACGGTTCGCTCGGCGGCCAAGCGAGCGGCAGCGCTGGGCGCGCGCCTGATCACGGTGCATGCGGCCGGCGGCCGGACGATGATGGAAGCGGCCGTCGAGGGCGCAGGTGAACACTGCGGCGTGTTCGCCGTCACCGTGCTCACGTCCCTCGATGCGACTGCCCTCGGCGAAGCCTGGGGCCGGGAGGTCAGGGACGTCGAGGGCGAGGTGCTCCGGCTCGCCGAGCTCGCCACGACGGCGGGGGTGCGGGGCATCGTTTGCAGCGGGGTCGAGGCCGCTGCGGTGCGCGCTCGTCACGGCAGTGCGCTCGAGATTCTCGTCCCGGGGGTGCGTTTCGCGGGGAGCGGAGCACACGACCAGAAGCGCGTCGTCACCCCGGGCGGAGCGGCGTCGGCAGGTGCAACCTACGTGGTGGTTGGACGCACGGTGACGGAGGACGCGGACCCGCGCGGTGCGCTCGAGCGCGTGCGAGCCGAACTCCTTGCATCGCCCTCGTAAGTCGGTTATCCTATAAGACTTGACTGGATTTTCCCGCTTACGAGGTGTGGTTCTGTGAAAGTACGCAGCAGCGTGAAGCCGATCTGCGAGCATTGCAAGGTGGTCAAGCGCAAAGGCGTGACGCGGATCATTTGCAAGCGCAGCCCCAAACACAAGCAGCGGCAGGGCTAACCGATGGCACGAATTGCCGGCGTGGACCTGCCACGCGAGAAGAAGGTCGAGATCGGCCTCACGTACATTTTCGGCATCGGCCGCGCGGTGGCGCGGAAGATCGTGGCGGAGACGGGCGTGAGCGCCGATATCCGAATCAAGGATCTGAGCGACACCGACGTGAACCGGCTGCGCCAGGTGATCGAGCGCGACTATCGCGTCGAGGGCGCGCTGCGCACCGAAGTGGCGATGAACATCAAGCGTTTGATGGACATCGGGTCGTATCGCGGCATTCGGCATCGCCGCGGGCTGCCAGTGCGGGGACAGCGGACGCACACGAATGCGCGCACGAAGAAGGGGCCGCGCCGCGCGATCGCCGGCAAGAAGAAAGTCACCAAGTAACGTACGCCGCGCCCGCTCTGCCTAACGCAGAGCCGGGCGCGGCGTCGATCTACCTCACTGTCTCGGTATCATGGCCACAGCGAAAACCGGAACGAGCAAGAAGAGCAAGCGCGTCGTGGAGGCGGAAGGTATCGCGCACGTGAACGCGACCTTCAACAACACGATCGTCACGATCACGGACATGCACGGCAACGCGGTGGCCTGGGCGTCCTCGGGGAAGGCGAACTTCAAGGGCTCGAAGAAGTCGACGCCGTTTGCCGCGACCGTGGCGGCCGAGATGTGCGCCAAGGAAGCGTTAGGCATGGGGGTCAAGCGCGTGCACGTGCGCGTGCAGGGGCCGGGCTCCGGCCGCGAATCCGCCATCCAGGCGCTCGCCGCCGCCGGCCTGCAAATCCGCTCCATCAAGGATGTGACGCCGATTCCGCACAACGGCTGCCGTCCGCCCAAGCGCCGGAGGGTCTGAGCGATGCGCTACACCGGACCCAGCTGCCGCCAGTGCCGTCGCGAGGGAACCAAGCTGTTCTTGAAGGGCACCAAGTGCTTCACCGAGAAGTGCCCCATCGAGCGCCGGCCGTATGCGCCGGGCCAGCACGGACAGGCCACCGCGCGCCGTCGCAAGGCGTCGGAATACGCCAAGCAGTTGCGCGAAAAGCAGAAGGTGAAGCGCATCTACGGCGTGAGCGAGCGCCAGTTCCGCAACACGTTCGAGCGGGTCACCAAGCTGCCGGGCGTCACGGGACACAACCTCCTCGCCGCCCTCGAGAGCCGGCTGGACAACATGGTCTACCGCATGGGGTTCGCGGCGAGCCGGAAGGCGGCGCGCCAGTTGATCCGCCACCGGCACATCCATGTGAACGGCAAGCAGGTCGACATCCCGAGCTATCTCGTGCGGCCGGGCGAAGAAGTGGCGGTGCGGGGCAAGTCGCGCGAGCAGGTGTCGGTGATCTCCGCGCTCGAGTACTCCTCGCGCGGCGCGCCGCTGTCCTGGATCGCGATCGACAAGGACACGTTCAGCGGGCGCATGCTCGAGCGCCCGGGCCGCGGCGACATTCCGATCGCGGCGCAAGAGCAGTTGATCGTCGAGCTGTACTCGAAGTAGGCACGGGTCGGGACCCTAACTCCCATACGAGCCCACCGCGCGTTAGGGGCGGGGTGGGGCGTCGCCGGGTCGACTCCCGGTTGGACCAACGAGGATGACAACATCAATGGTAACGGCAATCGATCTCACCGGGCTGGTTCGTCCGCAGCTCGTTGAAGCCACGAAGCGCGACGACAATCCGAACGTCGCCGAGTTTCGCATGCAGCCGCTCGAGCGCGGCTTCGGCCACACGTTAGGCAACGCGATGCGGCGGATGCTGCTGTCGTCCCTGCGCGGGTCGGCGGTCTGGGCGTTCCGCATCGACGGCGTCGTGCACGAGCACCAAACGATCTCGGGCGTCGTCGAAGACGTCCACCAGATCATCGGCAACCTGAAAACGCTCACGCTGTCGCTCGCCGATGACGTGGACAGCGCCGTGCTCCGCATTCGCAAGAGCGAAGCGGGCCCGGTCACGTCGGCCGACATCGAGAGCTCGGGCGTCGTGCGCGTGATCGACGATCACCACCACCTGTTCACGCTGCAGGATGACCGCGAGCTCAACGTCGAGCTCTATGTCGACAAGGGTCGCGGCTACGTCGAAGCGGATCAGCACCCGGTGGATCGCGGCCTGCCCGTCGATCTCGTCCGCATCGACTCGATCTACAACCCGGTGCGCCGCGCCAATTTCGCGGTGGCCGAGACGCGCGTCGGACAGCGCACCGACTACGACCGGCTCACCCTGACGGTCGAGACCAACGGCACGATTACACCCGAAGAAGCGGTGAGCTACGCGGCGGCGCTCGCGCAGACGCACTTCCAGTTCTTCGCCAACTTCGGCTCGCACACGCAGGGCGCCGTGCCGGTGGCCGGCGAGCATTCGCCCGATGCCCAACGGCTGGTGCAGCTGTTCCACACGCCGATCGACGAGCTCGAGCTGTCGGTGCGGTCGGTGAATTCGCTCAAGAATTCCGACATCCGCACGTTAGGCGACCTGGTTCGGCAAACCGAGTCGCAGATGCTGCAAGTGAAGAACTTCGGCAAGAAGTCGCTCCAGGAGATCGCCGATCTGCTCGAGCGCCAAGGCTTGAATTTCGGGATGCGGTACGAAGAGACGACCGATGGCGTGCGGATCACCGATTGGGGCACCGCCCCCAGCCGGGCCGCCGCCGCCGCGCCCGACGACGAGGAGTAAGCACCCATGCGTCACCGGAAAGCGGGACGGCAGCTGCGCCGGACGAGCGAGCAGAAGCTGGCCCTCATGCGCAACCTCGCATCGTCGCTCATCGAGCACGGCGCGATCGAAACCACGGAAGCCAAGGCGAAGGAGCTGCGTCCGTTCGTCGAGCGCCTCATCACCAAGGCCAAGTCGGGGACGCTGCACGACCGCCGGCTCGCCGTGCGGCACATCCACAAGCGCGAGACGGCCGACAAGCTGTTCCAGGAAGTCGGCCCCAAATTCAAGTCGCGCGCCGGCGGCTATACCCGGATCCTCAAGACCGGACACCGCAAGGGCGATGGCGCCGACATGGCGCGCATCGAGCTCATCGAGGGTTGATCATGACGAAGAGAGGATGCTACGTGTGCGGCCGCGGGGTTGCCTTCGGCAACAACGTCTCGCACGCCAACAACAAAGTGCGCCGCGTCTGGAAGCCGAATCTCCAGGTCGCGCGCATCCTCGTGGATGGCAAGCCCACGAAGATTCGCGTCTGCACGCGCTGCCTCAACGCCGGCAAAATTCAACGTGCTCCCCGCGGCCAGGTTGCGTGATCTCCGCTCGGGCCGCACGAGACGGTGGTCGAAGGGAGCTTCTCGTGAGGCTCCCTTTTTTTCGTTCGTCGCGTTCGATTGAGCAGCGTTTCCTGTTGATGCGAATCACCGACCAACCCCAGCACGCATGCCCACCGCGCTGATCACCGGAATCACGGGACAGGACGGCTCCTACCTCGCCGAGCACCTGCTGGGCAAGGGCTACCGGGTCGTCGGTATCGTTAGGCGAAGCTCGACCACGCCGTACGAGCGCATCGCCCACCTCGTCGACAAGATCGAGCTGCTGTCGGCCGACCTGCTCGACCAGCACTCGCTGGTCGACGCGATGGCCGCCTGCACGCCGGATGAGGTCTACAATCTGGCCGCCCAAAGCTTCGTGCAGACGTCGTGGAGCCAGCCCGTGCTCACGGGCGAGTTCACCGGGTTAGGCGTAACCCGCGCGCTCGAGGCGGTGCGCAAAGCCGCACCCCGCGCACGATTCTACCAGGCCAGCTCCAGCGAAATGTTCGGCAAGGTCGTCGAGTCGCCGCAGAGCGAGAGCACATCGTTCTACCCACGAAGCCCCTACGGCGTCGCCAAGGTGTACGGCCACTGGATCACCGTGAACTACCGCGAGAGCTACGACCTCTTCGCCGTGTCCGGCATCCTGTTCAATCACGAGAGCCCGCGCCGCGGTCTCGAGTTCGTGACCCGCAAGGTGACGGACGCCGTGGCGCGCATCAAACTCGGCTTGGCGCGCGAGGTGCGGCTCGGCAACCTCGACGCGCGGCGGGATTGGGGATTCGCCGGCGACTACGTCGATGCGATGTGGCGTATGCTGCAGCAGGATCGCGCCGAGGACTACGTGATCGGAACGGGGCGCACGCACTCGGTGCGGCAGCTGTGCGAGGCCGCGTTCGGCGCCGTCGATCTGGACTATCGTGACTTCGTGAAGCAGGACGAGCGTTTCTTCCGGCCGGCCGAAGTCGATTTGCTCGTCGCCGATCCGTCGAAAGCGAACACGCAGTTAGGCTGGCGGCCTCGAGTGTCGTTCGAGGACCTCATCGCCATGATGGTGGACGCCGACCTGGCGCGTCATCGCGGCGCGCGCTGACGTGCGAGCGCTGGTGACCGGCGCCGCCGGTTTCGTTGGGCAGTGGCTCTGCGAGGCGCTGCTGTCTCGCGGATGGGAAGTGTTTGGCACACGTCTGGGGGGCGACGTGCCGGCCGGCCGACTCGGCGCGCGCGAGCGAGACGCCGTCCGGTGGCTCGACTGCGATGTGACCGTTGCCGGCGCGCTCGCCACGGCGCTCGATGCCTGCACGCCGGACACCGTGTTTCATCTCGCCGGCATCGCGTTCGTGCCCGCCGCCACGGGCGATCCCGCGGGCACGCTCGAGGTGAACGTCGTCGCCGCGGCGCGGCTGCTGGCTGACATCGGCGCGCGTCGCCGCGCGGGAACGCTGGATCCCGTCGTGCTCCTCATCGGCAGCGGCGAGCAGTACGGCCGCCACGATGCGAGCGAACAGCCGCTCGCCGAGTCTGCCGAGCAGCGGCCGCTCAATCCGTATGCCGCGTCGAAAGCCGCGCAGGAAGTGGTCGCGCTCGCGTCGCACCGCTCGACGGGCGTCCGCGTAATAGTCACGCGTTCGTTCAACCACAGCGGAGCGGGGCAGGCCGACCGATTCCTGATTCCGGCGCTCGTCCGCCGTGTGCGTGCGATGCGTGGCTCTGACCCGGCGGGCGTTCTGGCCATGGGCAACACGTCCACCGTCCGCGATTTTCTCCACGTGGAAGACGTGGTCGCCGCATACATTGCACTCGCCGAACGCGGCGCTGCCGGCGAGGCCTACAACGTGGCGAGCGGAACCGGCGTCGCAGTCGACGCAGTCGCGCGCCGTGTGCTTGCTCTCATGGAGGTCGACGCGAAATTGGAGGTTGATCCCGCGCTCGTTCGTCCGGTCGAGGTGCCCATGCTGGTTGGCGACGCGAGCAAGGTGCGCGCGGCCACCGGTTGGACGCCGCGACGTTCACTCGACTCCATCATTGAAGACGTGATTCGTGCCGCGCCGCTCTGATCTCCACCGGATTCTGCTGATCGGCTCGGGGCCGATCATCATCGGCCAAGCCGCCGAGTTCGACTACTCGGGAACGCAAGCGGCGAAAGCGCTGCGCGAGGACGGGTACGAGGTGATCCTCGTGAACTCGAATCCGGCGACGATCATGACGGACCCCGAGATCGCCGACCGGACGTACATCGAGCCGGTGACGCCGGACATCGTCGAGCAGGTGATCGAGCGCGAACGGCCGGACGCGCTGCTGCCGACGATGGGTGGACAGACGGCGCTCAACGTAGCGATGGCGCTGTCGGAGCGCGGGGTGCTCGAGCGGTACAACGTGGAGCTGATCGGGGCCGACGCGCGCGCCATCCAGCTGGCGGAGGACCGCGAACTGTTCGCGAACGCGATGCGGCGCATCGGGTTGAGCGTGGCCCGCGGCGGCATCGCCCGCACGTGGGACGACGCGGAGGCGCTCATTCCGGTGGTCGATTTCCCGGCGATCATCCGGCCGTCGTTCACGTTAGGCGGCACGGGCGGCGGCGTGGCGTTCAACCGCGACGAGTACGAGGACATCGTGCGCCGCGGGCTCGAGCTCTCTCCCGTTCGGCAGGTGCTGATCGAGCGCTCGGTGCTCGGCTGGAAGGAGTTCGAGCTCGAGGTGATGCGCGACCACGCCGACAACGTGGTGATCGTCTGCTCGATCGAGAACCTCGATCCGATGGGCGTGCACACGGGCGACTCGATCACCGTGGCGCCGGCGATGACGCTCACCGATCGCGAGTATCAGTCCATGCGCGACGCGGCGGTGGCGGTGATTCGCGAAATCGGCGTCGCCGCCGGCGGATGCAACATCCAGTTCGCGGTGAATCCCGCCGACGGCGAGATGCTGGTGATCGAGATGAATCCGCGGGTGTCGCGGTCCTCGGCGCTCGCATCCAAGGCGACGGGATTTCCGATCGCGCGCATCGGCACCAAGCTCGCGGTGGGCTACCGGCTGGACGAGATCACGAACGACATCAAGAAGAAGACGCCGGCGTCGTTCGAGCCGGTGCTCGACTACGTGGTCGTGAAGTGTCCGCGTTTCGCGTTCGAGAAGTTCGCGGCGGCCGATCCCCGCCTCACGACGCAGATGAAGTCGGTGGGCGAGTCGATGGCGATCGGGCGCACGTTCAAGGAGGCGCTGCAGAAGGGGCTGCGCGCGTTGGAGACGGGCCGGGCGGGCTGGGTGATCGGCGCCACGCTGCAGGACGACCGGCTGAGCGACGACTCGCTGGACACGTTGCGCGGCGCGCTGCGCCAGCCGACGCCCGAGCGGATCTTCCAGGTGAAGCGGGCGCTCGCCGCCGGCCTAACCGTGGCCGAAGTCGCCGAGCATTCGCGCATCGACCCGTGGTTCCTCAGTCAAATGATGGAGCTGATCGAGGCCGAGCGCGACTACGCGGCGCTCCCGTCGGTGGATGCATCGGCGCTGCGACGCATGAAGCGACTCGGGTTCTCCGACCGGCAGCTCGCCGCGCTGCGCGGCGAGACCGAACATGCAGTGCGCACCCAACGGTGGGCGGCGGGCGTGCGGCCCGTCTACAAAATGGTCGACACCTGCGCCGGCGAGTTTCCGTCCGCCACACCCTACCTCTATTCGAGCTACGACGAAGAGAGCGAAGCACCGCCGACCGGGCGCCGGTCGGTGGTGATTCTGGGCAGCGGGCCCAACCGCATTGGCCAGGGCGTCGAGTTCGACTACTGCTGCGTGCGCGCGGTGATGGCGCTGCGCGAGCGGGGGTTCGAGACGATCATGATCAACTCGAATCCGGAGACGGTGTCGACGGATTTCGACACGTCGGACAAGCTGTACTTCGAACCGTTGACGTTCGAGGACGTGCTCGAGATCGTGGATCGCGAGCAGCCGGTGGGCGTGATCGTGCAGTTAGGCGGCCAGACGCCGCTCAAGCTCACGCGGGCGCTCGAAGCGGCCGGCGTCGCGATTCTCGGCACGTCGCCGGATGCGATCGACATCGCGGAAGACCGCCGTCGGTTCGAGGCGATCGCGCGCGCGACCGGCGTGAACCAGCCGGAGAGCGGCACCGCCACGAGCCTCGGCGAGGCCGTCGCCATCGCCGCCCGCATCGGCTATCCGGTGCTCGTCCGGCCGTCGTACGTGTTAGGCGGACGCGCGATGCAGATCGTGTACGATGAGTCGATGCTGCGCGAATACTTCGACCGCGCCGCCCGCGCGTCCGAAGACCGGCCCGTGCTCATCGACCGGTTCCTCGAGGATGCATACGAAGTGGACGTCGACGCGATCTGCGACGGCGAGCGGGTCGTGATCGGCGGCGTGATGCAGCACATCGAAGATGCGGGCATCCACTCGGGCGACTCGGCGTGCGTGCTGCCCCCGTACATCATCGGCGAGTCCGACCTGGCCGCGATGCGCGAGCACACCGTTGCGTTAGCCAAGGCCCTCGGTGTCGTCGGGCTGATCAACGTGCAGTTCGCGATCAAGGATCGCACGGTGTACGTGCTCGAGGTGAATCCGCGCGCCAGTCGCACGATTCCATTCGTGTCGAAGGCCATCGGCGTCCCGCTCGCCTCGCTCGCCGCGCGGGTGATGCTCGGCGAGTCGCTGTCATCGCTGGGATTCACGGACGAGGTCGTTCCGCCGTACGTCTCGGTGAAGGAAGCGGTATTCCCGTTCAGCAAATTCCGCGAGGCCGATCCGGTGCTCGGCCCCGAGATGCGATCGACCGGCGAAGTGATGGGCATCTCCGATTCGTTCGGCAGCGCGTTTGCCAAGGCGCAGCTCGCCGCCGACAACGGGCTGCCGCTCGAGGGCTCGCTGCTGATCACCGTGAACAATTCCGACAAAGCGAACGTCATTCCGATCGCGCGCCGCTTTCAGGAAATGGGATTCCGTCTGCTGGCCACCACCGGCACCGCGAAATTTCTCCGCGCGCGCGGCATTCCAGCCGAGCGCGTGTTCAAGGTGCACGAAGGGCGGCCGCACGGGATCGATCTCATCGTCAACCGGCAGGTGCAACTGCTGATCAACACGCCGCTCGGAAAACATTCGCAGCGCGACGACTATTCGATGCGCCAGGCCGCCGTCGCGCACCGCGTAGCGTACACGACAACGCTCTCGGCGGCCTCCGCTGCGTGCGATGCGATTCTCTCGTTGCGGTTCCGTCCTCCGCGCGTCCGCTCCCTGCAGGAATGGCATGAGCTCGTGCGAGCTGATGCTGTGACGGCGGATTGACGCCGCGCGCGGGTGTCCACACGTTGTTAGACGTCGTCCGACGAAGCGGTGGGCCACCGCCGGCACGTCCCGATTTCTGCGCGACGCCTGCCAAACCCGCTCCTCGAACCTCCTGTTGAACCGACATGCCAGTCCCATTGCTCGACCTCCGGGCGCAGTACGCGCAGATCAAGGACGAAGTCGTGCGCGCCATGATGCAAGTCGTCGACGACCAGCTGTTCATCCTCGGGCAGCCGGTCGAGCGTCTCGAGCGCGCGGTTGCCGCCCTGTCGCACACCAAGCATGCGATCGGATGCGCGAGCGGGACCGACGCGCTGCTGCTGGCCCTGCGCGCGCTGGACATCGGTCGCGGCGACGAGGTGATCACGACACCGTTCACGTTCTTCGCGACGGCCGGCACCATCCACAACGTGGGCGCGACGCCGGTGTTCGTGGACATCGATGCATCGACGTTCAACATTGCGACGCCCGAGGCAGCCGCGGCGGTCACCGGTCGGACGAGAGCCGTGGTGCCGGTGGACCTGTTCGGCCAGATGTCGCGCGTGGAAGAGCTGGCCGCGGCGATGCCTAACGTACCGCTCATCGAGGACGCGGCGCAGACGATCGGCGCGCGCCGCAGCATCAACGGCACGTGGGTGATGGCGGGCGAGCGGGCCACCATCGGCACGTTCAGCTTCTTCCCGTCCAAGAACCTCGGCGGCTACGGCGATGGCGGAATGATCGTGACGCAGGACGATGAGATCGCAACGCGCCTGCGGCGCTTGCGCGTTCACGGCGGCGCCACGCAGTACTTCCACGACGAAGTCGGCTACAACAGCCGTCTCGATGCGCTGCAAGCGGCGGTGCTCGAGGCGAAGCTCCCGCACCTGGCGGAATGGAGCAGCAAGCGGCGCGAGCACGCGGCGTACTATGATCGCGCGTTCGCCGACGTTCCCGAAATCCGTTCCCCGACCATCGACGCGGGCAACGAGTCGATTTACAACCAGTACACGGTGCGGGCGGATCGGCGCGAC
>DAHUXU010000348.1 GCA_027307005.1 Gemmatimonadota bacterium | reverse complement strand
GCGCTTGGCCGCCGGCAGGACGGTGGCGAGCGCCGACGCGGAGATCGAGACGCTGTTCGCTGGGCTGACCGCGTCGTATCCGGAGTTGCGCGGCGAAGACCTGCGGGTGACCGCCCTGCAGCCGGCGAGTGTTCAGGAGTTGCGCACACCGCTCCTGATGTTGTTCGGGGCGGTGGCGCTGGTGCTCCTGATCGCGACGAGCAACGTGGCCGCGCTGTTGCTGGCCCGCGGGGTGGGGCGTCGCCTCGAGATGGCGGTGCGCATGTCGTTAGGCGCGACGCGGTGGGACGCGGTGCGGGTTACGCTCGCCGAAAGCCTGCTCATCACGCTCGCCGGCGCCGTGCTTGGCTTGGCGCTGGCGGAGGCCGGTGTGCGCACCATCGGCGTGCTCGCGGCCGAGCAGCTGCCGCAGCTCGCGGGGCTCGGGCTCGACGTGCCCGTCATCGGGTTCGGGTTAGGCTTGGCTGTCGTCGTGGCGCTCGCATGCGGCGCGGTGCCCGCGTGGCGGAGCGCATCCGTGCATCCGCAGAACACGTTGCGCGAATCCCGCGGCACCGGCAAAGGCCAGCACCGTTCGCTGCGCTCGCTCATCGTTTTCGAGATCGGATTGTCGATGGTGCTCGTGATTGCAGCGGGTCTCGTCCTCCGAGGATTCGCGCGACTCCTGTCCAACGATCCGGGCTTCGAAACGGATCACGTGCTGACGCTGACGGTGGCGGCCGCCGGGACGTCGTACCCCGATTCGGTGGTGGTGCGGCGATTTCTGCATCCGGTGCTCGACGGGATCGCCGCGATCCCGGGCATCGCGAGTGTCGGCGCGATCAACTCGCCGCCATACGTACGGTGGGGCTCGAACGGAGCCATCCGCTACGAGGGCCAGCCGGCGATGGATATCTCCCGGGAGCCGTTAGTCGAATTGGGCGAGGTGACACCAGGCTATTTCGCGGTGACGGGACAGGGGCTGCTCGGCGGGCGTCTGCTGCGGGCGTCGGATGATGCGCGTCAGACGTCGCCGCCGGTGGTGGTGGTGAACAAGGCGTTGGTCGATCGCGATTTTCACGGGCGCGACCCGGTAGGCGCGCGATTCTACATGACCGACACCAGTTTCGCGACAATCGTGGGCGTCGTGAGCAATGTGCGAAATGCCGGTCCGATTCTGCCGAACGTGCCGGAGATGTGTTGGTCGTTCGATCAGGCGGGAGGCGGGTACCGGTATCCGCTCATGGTGCGCGTTACGAGCGGCGACCCGTCGTCGGCGATTGCTGCCATCACGGCGGCGGTGCATCGCGTGGATCCCGAGGCGGCGGTCGCGGATGCGGCGCCGATGCGAGACGTGATCGCGAGCGATCTGGGGCAGCCGCGGTTCTATCTGTACTTGTTAGGCACATTTGCCGCCGTGGCGCTGGTGCTGGCCTTGGCGGGGTTGTACGGCGTGTTGGGCTACGTCGTTGCGCAGCGGACGAGGGAGTTAGGCATTCGCGCGGCGTTGGGCGGATCGACGCGGGCACTGATGGCGCTCGTCACGGTGGATGGCCTGCGGATGATCGGTGGCGGGGCGCTCATCGGCCTAACGGGCGGGTGGGCGGCGACGCGCGTCATGACGTCGATGCTCTACGGCGTCAGTCCGCTGGACGCGCGCGCGTGGATGGGCGCGTTGCTGCTCATGCTCGCGGGCGGTCTCGTCGTGACGGTCGTTCCGGCGTTGCGCGCGGCGCGGAGCGACCCGGTGATCGCCATGCGAGCCGACTGATGAATGACCCGGGCGGGTCTCGAACCCGCGACCTACGGCTCAAAAGAAATCCACGCAGCCAACCATCGCCGACAACGAGGCGGAACGGCGCTTCGAGTTGCACGCGGACGGCGAGGTGCCGATTCTTACGTACCGCATCACCGGCGACCGCATTCGACTGATCCATACGGAAGTGCCGCGTGATCAACGCGGGCGGGGCTACGCCGACATGATCGCGTGCGGCGCTCGAGCGCGCCGCACGCGATCACCTGCGCATGGTCCCGCTGTGTCCGTTCGTGCGCGCCTTTCTCGAGCGCCATCCCGAATACAACACGCTCGTCGTTCCCGACACCGCCGGTTGATGACGAACGCGGAAGCGCCAGTCAGCGCACCACCGCGTTGCTCGAGCGCGCGGCGCCGTCAGGGCACCACCTGGACTACGGCGCGCATCCAGGGGTGGATGCAGCACTGGAACTTCGCCGTTCCCGGCGCGCCCACGGACTCGACATCGGTCGCGCCGGGAGGGAGAAACTCGCTGCCAGGCAGCGTTAGGCACTCGGGCGCCGGCGTCGGATTACCGGACAGGGTGTTGAGCAGCGGTACCACGCCGCCCCCGAAGTCGGCGACGCGCGTGAACGTGTGGACTTCGCCGCCGAGATCCACCGCCGCGATGTTCTGGCCGACGTGCACCGTGAAGCCGGCCGGCGAGAACCGGTATGAGGAGACAGTTTGATGCTTGCCTAACAAATTCAGGAACTGCGCGAAGTTGATGCCGCTTGTTCTACTGCACGTGCCCGGCCCCACGGCGGCGTTGAACGACGGACCATCGCAATTGTCCAGAATGTTCACGTTCATCACGCGCAGCGCAGCCGCGTTCCGGTTCACGGCGACAGTCGCCGCGACCTCGGTGGGAGGGGTGACGTCGGTGCATCCGATTGCCGTCGATACAGCGAATGCGACAGCGACTCCCTGGTACAACCACAGGCGCGATCTCATGGTCCGCCTCCTGGCCACGTCTCCGGAGCGGCTCGATGTTCCGCCGGAGATGACGGGCACCGACCGACCCAGAGCGTCAAGGCCGAAAGTGCCGCGCCAGCGAAAAAGGGTCAAGCCGAATGCACGAACGCGGACGCGCGCATTGTGGGTCCGTCTCTCTGCGCCTTACAAACGTCGCGCCGTGCTCAAGAACTTCCCGGTTGCGCCTGAGGCTGCTCGCGAGCCTGAGCTCACCGTCGCCGAATTCCGGCGGCTAGTTGCCCATGCTCCGGACTACGCACGACCTTGCTATGTTGCGTTGGTCATCACGGGCCTTCGCGTCGGCGAGTACTTAACGTTAGGCCTAGAGCATCCGCACCAATTCCAGATTCACGACGATACGGTGCAGCGACACCCGACGCTGTAGCAAACTTCAGCAACGTGGGGTCGGTGTGCACCTTTGCGGTCAACGCGACTATTGGCGCCGGAAGCGCTCGCAGGAAAGTCTACTGACCCCGGTTTCGCCCGGCCCGGTTATCGTTCCGCACCCGCGTGTGCCACTTCGACTGCGAAGCCGCCGGCCAGCAGTTGATTTCCGTGCAAGCTTCCGGACCAGCGCCTCCGGAGTTTGCGGTGCGATGCCTGCCGCAACCAGCCCCAGCAGTGCGCCAAGTGCCAGAAACACGAATGCAGCTACATAACTGAAGCGGTCGATGAGCGCCCCCATTATTACCGGTGCGAACACCCCCGCAAGCTGGCCGCCGAAGTTGATCATCCCCGTGGCGGAACCGGTAAACTTCGCGTTACCGTAGCTGGTAACTTCATCGACAACGTCATGGTGGAGTCGCTTCTGGTGCCGGACTTGAGATCGGAGCCCATTTTGCAACCCGCAACTGTGCGATCACCCCACCCCGAGAGCTGCGCGCCGCCCGACGCCGATTACACACCTTTTGATAGGAGCTCCTCGAAGCGGCGATCGGGAAGATCCCTGACCGATAGCCGGCCTACTTCGGGAAAACGCCGAGTATCGTGACTTCGTACGGCAACGGCTGTTTGTCGTTGGGACCCATTCTCGGTTGTTTCTGCAATCGTTGCGAGATTTCCTCGAAGCTGATTCGAGGGCTTCCGTACACATGCAGACGGTCTCCCACCTTGAGCCGGCGCACGATACGCTCGGGCGGCGTTCCCTTCGCAAACACCATCCGCAGATGCTCCACCTGCATCTTGCCATCCATGTCGAGCGCGGATGCCGGTACGAATCGCCCGTCACTCACCTTCTGCTGAGGCCCCGTGATCTGCATGATGAACTCCACATCGTTGTAGAGTCCCGTCTCGACGACGATCGCGATTTTGTCTCCCGTATACGAGATCGTGCACGACGCCTTCTGCCAGCCTTCGAAGGTCTTGTCCGCTCCGCCGGGCATGAAGCCGTCGACCGGGATGAACGAGCTCGTCGTGCTCACGCCATTGATCCTCGTGATCGGGTGGATCTCGAAGACGTGACCCGGGGTGTCGGAATCGAGCGAGTCGACGTGCTTCCCCTGCTCTACCTTGTCCGACGAAACGTGCTCAGGCCAGATTCTGAACACGCCCTTGAGCTTGAGCGGTCTGCCGGAGCTCTCCGCGGCGTGCACGAGGTCCAGCGCTTCCTTTTGTTTCGCGGCGTTCGCGATCTCTCCCACCACCGGGAGCGCAATCTGTGGAGAGCGACCGGCGAAGTGCAGATCACCGTCGATCGGCGCCGGGAGCGGCGATCCCATCGCCTTGTCGACCTTGAAGTTCGCCACAATCTGCACACGATCTCGATTGCGCTCCACGAACGATCGCAGGAGCTCGATCTTGACGTGCTGCGGTTTGAATTTGTCGTCGACGTTCAGGTACACGCTCGTCGCCTGACGAGAGATCCATGCGCACCCGGGGAGACCGCCAACCACAATCCACAAAAGCGATATCGACCGCATGAGTGTCCGGCGCGAGACATTGTTCCGTAACCTGGGCATAGCTGTCAGCTCTGAGGCGGACGTGAGAAAGCCATGGAGCTACTGTCTAAAGTCTGGAAATAAGCGAAAGACGGTGACACCTTCTCGGGTGAGACCAATCACCCCCGGGGGAATTCCCGGCCACGAAAAGGAGCCACCGCCCAATGCGTTGCAGCCGTTGAGGCGTAAATCGAGATCAGCCGACCATCACCAGCATGGTGATCGCGGGCGGCATCGGCGCGTGGTTCGGCACCGGCATCGTCGTCCACTGGCCGCGTCAATTGATGCAGCGCGCGATGGCGATCGCGCTGCTGATCACGGCGGGATTCATGGCCGTGCGCATGCTGGCGAGTCTTTCGCTGAGCGTCGGGACCATCGGTAAACAGCGCGGGGCTTCCCGGCGCCGGTGCCCAGGAGAGAAACTGATACGCGCGGCGGAGTTACGCTAGACACTGGCGCAACCTCTGTAGCAGGTTAGGCGCCGACATGAGGTTCGCTGCTACCGCGTAACGGCTGAGCTTGGGCGCGTCGTCTGCGGCGTAGCGCTCAGCTATTTCTTGGGGATAATGGCGCGGATTGTGTCCCAATGCATTGGGTGGGGCACATTCGCGGGCGGTCACATGATCGCGAGCGGAGCGAGCTTCCTTGGCCCGCTCGTCAGCAGCAAGCTCCGTTAGGCCGCGGCGCGATGCGTTGGGAAGCTGCCGCCTGCGACATGCTGGTGACGGCGTTCTCGCACCGCGGCCGTATGCTCGCTACCGAGCGTTGCGTGGTGCACAAGCTGGCCGTGCGCGAAATCCCGCACAGCGGCAAGCCGAACGAACTTCTCGACCGTTGCGGTATTTCGGCGCGTCACATCGTCGCGGCGGTGAAAGCGGCACTCGAGTAAGTCGCGATCCAGAAGCCGCGAACGCCGGCGCGCGCTCAAACGCGGCTGAGTGCCTTGCCTGAGTGGTGCACGATGGCTGGCTCGCCCGGATGGTGGTCAGTCTCGCGCACGCTGTACATCGTATTATCTGCGTTAGTCCCCAATTTGTGCACACCGGTGACCGTGCCATGGCCGATGGCGCTGCGGTAATGCCACGTCACTTTGGTGCCAACGGGAATTGTCTCGAACGTCCTTTTCACCGTCTTTTTTTTAGCAGGCATATCAATCTCCCCCGGGATTGATGTATATGCATTTTCCCAGCCAACGGCCATTGCATGCACGGGCTCGCTCGTCAAGCACATGGCGGATCGCTTCCCCGCGTTGCGCTCTTCGCGGACAGGCCAGGCGATTCGAGCGCAGCTTCAATTTCACCCAGGGTCGCCAGGCCTGTGGAAAGGATCAGAGGCTTGCCGAATCGTCCAACGTGACGCAAGTAAGGCAAATTGGTGATCTCACCGGAGGGTATCTTCAAACTGCTCACGCCCAGTTCCACGAGCAGATCGATGCTTTGCGCGTCACATCCGGCGGAGAAAAACTGAAATTCACGCCAGCTTCTGCGATGACAAGCGTCTTCAAACCGGCCTCCTCGGTTATCCGGGGTGTCGGATCACCATTACGGCCGACTTGCCCTCTTCCGTGCCTAACGGATACCAAAGAGTCATTCAGGTGCGAAATCGCGGCCTGCTAATCACTCACAACGATCCGCGAAAGGCGATGCCGCCAGTGCCGGTGTACGGCGTCTCGGAACTTGGCAGACAGGCTTGTTCGCTAGGAACGCGGCCCGCTTCGGAACTGTATTTGCGCGCGATTGCCAGGTGGTTAATGCGCATAGGGGTCACGGTGCTCACTTGTGAAATCGCAGTGAGCAAGGACCGAAAAATCGAGCTCCTC
>DAHUXU010000345.1 GCA_027307005.1 Gemmatimonadota bacterium | reverse complement strand
CGGCGCGGCGAAAAGCGTGGTGCTCGGGTTCGGCCGGGAAACGGCGGGACTGCCGCCGGGGCTGCACGAGCGATATCGTGATCGGTTTCTGCGAATGCCCATGTTCTCGCCGCTGGTGCGTTCGCTCAATTTGTCGACGAGTGTCGCGCTGGCGCTGTACGAGGTGTTGCGACAACGGGAGGCGATGACGCGATGATTCTTGGAACGTTAGGCAGCAGCTCACTCCGGCGCGCCTTCATGCTCGCCGTGCTCGGCGCGGCGTTCACGGCCCGCGCCGGCATTCAGGCGCAGGCAAGCGCAGCGCCTAACGCAAAGATGGACGGCGCGCGGGTGCAGTTCGACACGGCTGTGATTCTGGCGAGCGCGAAACCGGACATCGACGCCGGAAACGCCGCCTGGGTGCCCGGACTCGCACACCACGACGCCGCGATGATCACCGCGGCGTATGCGGACAGTGCGGTGTTCATTGCGGCCGACGGGAGTGTGACGCGCGGCCGGGATGCCATTGCTCGCCTCTACGCGTCCCGATTCCCACATCTACGGGCAATCCGCGGCGGCCAGGTCGTGCAGGGCGGCCTAACGGTGATCGCGAAAACCACCATCGTGGAGTGGGGCCACGCGTGGATCGCGCAGGCGCCCGCGAGCGGAACCGGCCCGTCGGTGCGCTCGGGCGGGGCCTACCTCACGGTGTGGAGCCGCGAAGCCGATGGCCACTGGCGCATTACGCGCAATCTCACATTCTAAGGACGTGCATCCGACCTCTGCCCGGGAATGCCGACCATGAACGCCACTGCGAATGCGCGCTTCGCGATCAAGAGTTGGGACGAAACGCCGTACAGCGAAGGCCCGAATCTGCCGAAGATGACCAAGGCGACCGTCGAGAAGAGCTTCACCGGGGACATCGAAGGCGACAGCCGGGTCGAGTACTTGATGATGTATCGAAGCGATGGCACCGCGCTGTTCGTCGCGTTGGAGCGCTTCACCGGCCGGATCGGCAGCAAATCGGGAACGTTCGTCCTCCAACGGAGCGGCGAGTTCGACGGCAAGCAGGCGAACGAGTCGTACACCGTCGTCCGTGGCTCGGGCACCGGCGACCTTCGAGGCCTGACGGGGGAAGGAGCGTCTTCCGTTGGGCATGGCGCCGACTTCCCGTTCGTGTTGCGATACAGCTTGCCGACGTAGCCGCCGGTAGTCGTTAGGCGCAAGCCAGGCGACACTCCTGATTCGGCGACTCCGGGCGGAAACCGCACACGCGTACATGCGACTGGTGGACATGCTGGAGGAGGCGGGGTTGTCGCCCACCTCCATGTCGCCGTGGCCGGCCTGGAAGGTCTTCAAAACAGTTCGTTGGTGAGCCGCTGGAAGACGCAGCGAGCGACGCGTTAGTACAGATCGGGAGCTACCCCGACCCGCTTTCAAGCGCTGATGAGCGGGGAGCCGCTCGAGACGGGCGTTTACTGGGAGCAGGCCTGACTGACGCGCGTGCGCGTGAAAGGGCGGTGCGGTCGTGCGGCTGTCCCATATAATGAGTGGAACTAATGATTCCGCGTAAGCAGAAGCGAATACACGAGCTCCCGACATTCGAGTTCGAATCGAGATCGTGCCATAGGAGGAAATCGTGCTACGCTATGTAGCGTTTCTTCGCGGCGTAATGCCGGTGAATGCGAAGATGCCGGCGCTCAAGCGGGCGTTCGAATCGGCGGCGTTCGCGGATGTGGCGACGGTGCTGGGCAGCGGCAACGTCGTCTTCAGCGCGCGCGCCGCATCGGAGTCGGCGCTCGAGCGAAAGGCGGAGGCGGCGATGTCAAAGACGCTTGGCCGCTCGTTCTATACGATCGTGCGCCCTGTGTCGGACTTACAAGCGATGCTCGACGACGATCCGTACGCGCCGTTCCGCCTCGCGCCTAACGCCCGCCGCGTCGTCACGTTTGCGCGAGCCGCACACCGCGCGACAGCCGCGCTGCCCATCGAGCTCGGCGGGGTGCGCATTCTCGCGGTCAGCGGACGCGAGGCCTTCACGGCGTACGTGCCGACGCCGGGCACCCCGACGTTCATGGCGCTCATTGCCAAGACGTTCGGTCCGGACGTGACGACGCGCACCTGGGAGACGATCGGCAGGTGCGTGAAGGCGGCGGGCTCGCGTTAGGCATCGGTCGATCGACGGCGGTGTTCATCGTCGCCGGTGCGCTCCGCAATGAAATGATGATGCGGTGCGGCGATGTTGTGTCAACGTGTTGCTCTGACCCTGCGGCTCCGCACGTTAGCTCGGGCGGTATACGGCACCAGATCACGATGACGGAAAAGGTTGAGTGGTTTCGTCGATCGACGTGGAGTGACCACGATGCGGCCGAGTTCAATGCGAGACTCGCTCGCTCACGCGGAGCTCACCGTAAGGCGCAGTACCTGCGTATTCAGGCGGCGCATCTATTTGAGGCGGGCGACGAACATCTGACGCGTGCTGCGCTCGGACTCCTGGATCGGCTCATTCTTGAATTCCCCGATCCATGTCAACTCGCTTCCGCACTCGCGCTCCGCGCCGAATCGCTCGTCGATCTCGGGCGGGCATCAGAAGCCCTCGATTCCTACCAACGTGCCTTCTTGGCCCGACGCGCCTTCCCCCAGGTGGGCGACGATGGCTACCTCGGGTACGCGGAACTGGTTCTCGCTCTGCGCCGGAGCGACCTCTACGATTCTGCACTGGCTGTGATAGAGGAGTTCTGCGCTGGGACGCAGTTCCCCATTCAGGAGTTCCGGATTGCCGCGAGTCGCGCCTTGATCGCAGCGGAACACGCACATCGATCGTTGCAGCTGACAACCCACCTAAGGATGGCGCGCGGCTGCGCGGCGGCTCGGCAGCCCGCGCCGCGCGCCGTGAGCGAGGGGCGCGAGCCGATGCCTAACGGATTGTCGCGGCTGACGGGCGCGCCCGGCGACCGAGCCGCATCGGGAGTCGCATTCCTGCGCGCTCGCAGCCGAACGTTGGCGTTAGGCGTGGCGCCGAGACGCATCGTGGGGGAGAGATGACTTCGGAGGAGTTTATCGAGGCATTCGACGCGGAAGCGGAGCGCCTTGGGCTGATCCCGGATCGCCTCGGCGCTCTCGCCATGGCCGGTGATGGCCGCGACGCGTTGCTGCAACGCATGCGGGCGCTCAAGCCTGGCGCCCGGTGGGCCGACGTTTTAGGCCACCCCCTCCGCCGGTTATCGCGCCGAGAGACCCGCCTGATGGCGGAAGCAACAGCGAATCCCGAGCGCTACTGGCGTCAGCGGCGGGCCAGACGCCAACTCGGCCGGGAGATCCATCGGGTGATGCGTCACGAGATCTACGCCGCGTTCGCTCGAGGACACAGTTGGGGTCTCGAGCACGGGCGCGGTCCCGTTGCGATGCTCAAGGCCCTGCGGGGCCTGCCTGACGGCGCTGGTTCGCGCGCATTTCTTGAGGCGCTTCGCGGCATCCCGGACGACGAATAGCGAGGGTTGGCGTCGAACGCAGAACTGGATCGCTTTGCCCGTCCGCTTCGCACGCTTCCGCGGGTGGTCGGCGCCTCCGTACACCTGAGGGGCTCCGTCTAACGAGGCGCTGCAGCGGACGGCGCTGAATGCATACTGGCGCGCTTGGCTGGTGCATCGCATTATCTGATTGTCTGGCGCCTGCGAATGCCGCCGCCGCAGCTGACCTTACGCGTTAGCCCGCACACACGTTCCTTCGCCCGTGCCGCCATCCGATTCTCCAATCGCACCGTCCATCGACGGTGCACAGCTCGTCGTCGAGTGGTTCGGCCACTGGCCCACGTTTCACGATGCCCAGGTTGTGCAGCTCGTGCTCGACCGCGGCGGGTTTGGCGAGAACGCGGGGCCGACACTCACGCTGGCAGTCTACGCGTACCTGGCCGGTCCCGGGGTCGAGCCGAATGGCACATACGTCCTGTCGAAGGAGTGCCTTGTCACGTTCGAGTTCCGACGGATCGCGCAGCTTGAGCTCTCGGAGTTCAACGACCAGAATGCACTCTGGGAGCTGGCGATCATGGATCGGACACGCGATCAGCTGGAGTGGGCAAAGTTCGAGGTGGTGCTGGCGAGCTCCCACGGCGTCGGGGGCCGCTTCAGCTGCAACGACGCAGTAGTCCGCAGGGTCGAGCCGTGGGGATGGGGACGCAACCCACCCGTTGGCTCGCATACGCGCTAACGACTCGTTAGGGCTCGAGCGCGTGCAGGCATCATCCTCGCTGAGGCCTAACGAAGCGTTGCACCCGACAAGCACGGTTCGGGACGGCGGCCGCTGCGCGGCCGCATCTTGTTGATGTGCGCGTGCGGGTGAACTCGGCGTTATGCCGACCACGAAATGACTTGAGGTACGCAACGGCTATGACTCGTTATGGTATCGACGCGGAGGTTGCCGTCCGGCTGGTTCGTGAAGGGATCGTGGTGCCGAGCGCGCACCAGCTTGTTGGCCCCAATGTCTTGCGATCTGATGCGCTATCGATTGTGTACCGAGCATATCGTCGGGGAGAGGTGAGCCAAGACGATGCGACGGCACTCCTTGATGGAATAACATCGATGCGCGTGCGCCTTCTTGGCGACCGCGTCTCACGGGCTGTCGCGTGGAAGATGGCGGAGCAACTGGGGTGGGCAGATACTGGTAAGGCGGAGTACATCGCCGTCGCCAAGCTCCAGGCTGACGCGTTCGTCACCCTTGACGCGGATCTCCGCAAGCAGGTCAGGGGGATCGTGGCCACGGTACCGTTCAAGACGCTGGCTGCCGCTTCATAAGCTGAGTCGTTGCCTCCTCTTGTGGCTATGGCTAAGCGTTTCGGTCGATGATCACCCTGGGGATGGGGACGCAACCCACCCGTCGGCTCGCCTTCGGGCTAACGGCTCGTTCGGGCTGACGTGACAGCCTAACGCTCCGACCGCATGCACGGTCCACGTGGCCGCCGGCCAGCTGAACTCGGGCGTTTCTGGCTGTGCAAATGGTACTCTCCCAACTTGAAGAAGATCTCCTCGCCGACATGACCCAACATGACCACGCGCCTCGCGAGGTCTTCGAGTTTGTCCGCCTTCACTATGGAGATGACCTGGCGACTGTTCGGCGTTCCCTGCAATTTCGCCTAGGAGGCTAGTCGGCTCGCGCCTTGGCAGTTGCCATATGGCGTTGTAAGTTACGCCATATGGCAGCCAGGAGGCGGCATGGTAAGCACAGCCCGTAAGATCCCAGCCGATATCGCCGAGCTTCTGAGTCATCAGGAAGCAGGCCATCGAGCAGGCCATTACTACGTCGCGCTATTCGGCCTGCGAAACTACGATCCTCTGTACGTTGTCGAACACATTCGGCGCGGGCTCACGTACGCCGCGTTTGAGAGGTTTCATCGCAATACGGACCTCCCATATCGCGTTCTCGCGCAAGTGGCCGAGATTCCTGAACGCACACTTGCAAGACGAAAGGAGAGTGGGCGCTTCGCGCGCGACGAAACAGATCGCTTGGTTCGCATGTCGCGAATCGTTGCCCGCGCAATCGAGTTGTTCGAAGGAAGCGCGGATGCCGCGCAACGCTGGCTTACCAACCCTGTCAAGGCGCTTGGAGGCCGAACGCCAATCGACTTTGCATCGACCGATGTTGGAGCCATTGAGGTAGAGAGCTTGATTGGCCGGTTGGCTCACGGAATTCCGACCTAGGCGATGCGCGTTTGGCGCCTAACCAAGACTCGGTATGCCGCTACCGCGTTCAACGGCGAGGGCGCTCGACTGTACGGGGCGCGATGGAACAGCCGTGGGACGCGTGTCGCCTACGCGTCAGGCAACTCTGCGCTCGCCGTGTTGGAGGTTCTGGTTCATCTGAGTGGAGGCGGCGGATCACCAGTTGGATACTCGCTGATCTCGGCGACGGTGCCTGACTCCCTTGTGGAGGATCTCGCTCCAGGTGCGTTGCCGAAAGACTGGAAGGTTTCGCCAGTCCCTTCGTCAGTTCAGACTGTCGGCGATGAGTGGATCACGTCCGGACGCTCTTTGGCCTTGCGAGTCCCCAGCGTGATTGTTGACGGAGGATTCAACATTCTCATCAATCCGGAGCACGCACACTTTGGCCGGCTTACAGTCGATTCCATCT
>DAHUXU010000496.1 GCA_027307005.1 Gemmatimonadota bacterium | reverse complement strand
GTGCGTCGCATCGGACGAGTACGAGCCGGCGAACGCGCGCGGCATTGGCACCTGCTCGGGCATGCCGCCGGTCGACGCGACCGTCCACATGCGCAGGAACGAATTGGCCCCGGGCGTCGGGACCGTGCCGCGCGAGGATGCGAACACCACCTTCTTGCCATCGGGCGTCCATCCGCGGACGAAGTCGCCGCCCGGGTGGTACGTTAGGCGTTGGGGCTCGCCGCCGGCGACAGGAACCACGTAAACGTCGGCGTTGCCTGCCACCGTCGCCGTGTAGGCGAGCATCGATCCGTCCGGCGAGAATGCCGGATCGGTTTCCACGGACGGCGTGCTGGTGAGCCGTCGCGCGGCGCCTCCCGCGCGCGGCACCACCCACAAGTCGCCGCCGTATTCGAACGCGACCATGTCATGGCTGACGGTCGGCCGTCGCAAGAAACGCGTGCCCTGTGCCTGCACGGAAGCGACCGCGAGCACGAGCGCCGGGAATCCGATCAGCGATCGCCGCACGTGCTGCATCATCCGTGCGGCGCTGCGCGGCAGTCTTCGACACGACATGTCCGATCTCCTGGAGTACGAAGTGAAAGGCGTCAACGGGCGGCGCGATCGAGATTCGGGTTGTTGATGCGCTCCACGTTAGGCAGCGGGAAGCACGCCTGGTCGGCATACGTGCCGCCGTTCACGTACGGGGCGCCGGTGGCGGGGCTCAACGGCAGCCCGAGCCGCCGGATGTCACCGAGCCGGTGTCCCTCGAGGAAGAACTCGCGGCGGCGCTGTTCCACGATGTCCGCCATCACCGCGGGAGCCGTAAGGCCGCCGCTGTAGGCCGGCTGGTGGGCGGCACTGCGTAATGTGTTCAGGATGGTCACCGCGTCGTTCAGGTCGCCCGTGTTGACGTCGTTCTCCGCGATGATGAGTTGCGCTTCCGAGAACTTGGCGAGTGCCTGCGGCGCGGTTGCCGTCGCGTCCTTGTTCGCAAACCAAACCACGGTGTGGCCGTCCGAGCCCAGCTCGCCCGTCGACGTCACGGCGATCCGCGGGTCGCTGTCCACGACGAACCGGTTGATGATCGACGTATCGATCGACCCGAACTGCGCCTGGATGGTTTGGATGAACACCAGGTTTTGGCGCCGCGTCGCCGTCGGATCGTGATCGATGTCGACCTCGAAGCCTGCGGGAATCAGTGCCGCATCGGTCGCCGCGTCCGCTGAATTCCCGAGATCCAGCTCGGTCCGCGCACGACCGAGCAGCGCAAGATTGAGCGTCGTTGCATCGTTCGCGCGCGTCGCTGCAGCGACGGCCGTGTCGAATCTGACCATCGCATCACCGAAGATCTGTTGCGGCTGCTCCTCGGGACCGAGATCGAACGCCGCGGAGCACATGCCCTCGCCCATGAGCACGAGGCTGTAGCCGCCGTACGCGGACGCCACGGCGATGAGGTGAGAGCGGTCGGGAACCTGTTCGTCGGTCCATCCCTCGAGATGCTGCACCGCGACATCGTTGGACGCACGCGCGACCGAGAGTGGAGTGTAGACGCCCGGCTGTTGCTGGCTGTCGCACGTGTTCGTTCCGTACGGTGAATCGGGCGTAATCGAGCGGCGATCGAGATCGAAATTGGCGGTCTGCGAGATCGCGTCGGACATTTCGTCCATGAAGATTCCGCTCGCCGCGATGTACTCGTTGAACGCGCACTCGAAGTCGCCGCGCGAGCTGTTCACGATGAGGTCGGCGTTCTGCGGTGCGAACACATCCGGGCCTAACTGACCGGGGTTCGATTGCTCGAGGGTCGTGAGGTCGTT
>DAHUXU010000481.1 GCA_027307005.1 Gemmatimonadota bacterium | reverse complement strand
GTTGTTAGGCATGTGCCGCGTGGTGGACGGCGGCGGGGACGCGGCGTTCACGCCCGATGGCCCGCGCGGACCCGCGCATACGTTCGCGCCGGGCGTGCTCATCGTCTCCCAACGCACCGGGGCGCCGGTCGTTCCGCTCGGGGCCGGCGCGTCTCGCGCATGGCGCCTCTCGAGCTGGGACCGGTTTCTCATCCCCAAACCGTTTGCGCGCGTCACCATCGCCTACGGCACGCCAACCATCGCCGACGCGGCGAGTGCGCGCGAGGCGGTGAGCCAGACCCCGCGCTTCGAGGCACTCATGGCGGAGACCAACGCGGTAGCAACGCGTGTTTGATCCGCGCACGACCGACCACGTGTGGTACGGCGGCGACGCGCGCGCTCAAGCCGCACGCGCCCTGCTGTGGCCGTTCGCGGCCGTGTATGCGGGCGTCGTCGCCGTACGCGGCGCGCTCTTCAATGCCGGACTCGTCGAGCAAGTCCGGCTGGCGCTGCCCAGCGTGAGCGTCGGCAATCTCCCGGTGGGCGGAACCGGGAAGACTCCGGCCGCGGCGTGGCTCGCGGCGCGGCTCGTAGAACGAGGCGCGCACCCGGCGATCGTGATGCGCGGATACGGAAGCGACGAGCCGCTCGTCCACCGGGAGGTGAATCCCGAAATCCCGGTAGTCATCGCGGGCGACCGCGTGGCGGGCGTGAGGCGCGCTCGTGCGCTCGGCGCCGACGTTGCAGTCCTCGACGATGCATTTCAGCACCGCCGCGCGCGGCGCGACGCGGACATAGTCCTCATCAGCGCCGATCGATGGCGGCTTCCCGCGCGGCCGCTGCCCGCAGGGCCATGGCGTGAACCATTGAGCGCGCTGGCGCGGGCGACGATGGTGATCGTGACACGCCGCGCCGTCCCGGATACGGCTGTGTCTGCAGTGACAGGCGAGCTCGGCCGCATGTGGCCGCAGCTGCCGACGGCCGTTGCGTCGCTCACGCTGGGCGATGTGCATCGCGTCGGTGAACCCCAAGTCCGCCCGCTGTCGTCGCTCCAGGGCGAGCGCGTCTACCTGGTGGCCGCCATCGGTGATCCGCTCACCCTCGTGGCGCAGCTCCGGGCCGCCGGCGCGGCCGTCACGCTCCACGCGTTCGAGGATCATCATCGGTTCACCGACGATGACGTGTCAGCCGTCCAGCGCGGAGCAGGCGAGACGAGTCTCGTCCTGTGCACGCTCAAGGACGCCGTGAAGCTCGCGCCCCTCTGGCCTCGCGCGGCGCTGTCGTTGTGGTATGTTTCCCAGCAGTTCGCGCTCGAGTCCGGGCAAAGCACAGTGGATTCTCTTCTTGCCTCACTGCTCGATGCGCGACGCGACCAACCCGGAGTGCGGCCGCCCGCGTTGGGCCATCCGTCCTTACCAAACTCATGACAACCGATCTCAGACTCTCTACCGACAAGATCGTCAGGCCCGACAAGGACCGCTTCCTGAACGAGGACAACCCTTTCGAGGACATGATGTCGCGGTTCGACCGGGCAGCCGAGCTGCTCGATCTGGAACCGGGCCTCTACAAAATCCTCCGCCACCCCGAAAAAGAGATCACGCTGTCGATCCCCGTCCTCATGGACAACGGGGAGATCGAGGTGTTCACCGGCTATCGCGTGCTGCACAACACATCGCGTGGTCCCGCCAAGGGCGGGATTCGATTCGATCCGAACGTCAATCGCGACGAAGTGAAAGCGCTCGCCGCGTGGATGACGTGGAAGTGCGCGGTGGTGAACATTCCCTTTGGCGGCTCCAAGGGCGGCGTGATTTGCGATCCGCTCAAGTTGAGCGTCGCCGAGCTCGAGCGCATCACGCGTCGGTATACGGCGGGGCTCATCGGGATCCTCGGACCGGATTCCGACGTGCCGGCGCCCGACGTCAATACCAATGAGCGCGTGATGGCGTGGGTGATGGACACCTATTCGATGCACATGCGGCACACGGTGACGTCGGTGGTGACGGGCAAACCGGTGGAAATGGGCGGCTCGTTAGGCAGGCGGGAAGCGACCGGCCGCGGGTGCATGCTCGTCACGTTGGCGGCGCTGGAGCATCTGGGCATGCGCGCCGCCGGCGCAACGGTGGCGGTGCAAGGCTTCGGCAACGTAGGTTCCGTCGCCGCGCAGCTGCTGCACACGCAGGGCTGCAAGGTGGTCGCGATCGGCGACCGCTCGGGCGGCATCCTGAACACGAACGGCATCGACGTCAACGACGCGATTGCGTACGTGAAGCAGAATCGCTCGCTCGATGGCTACTCGAAGGGCGACCGCATCACCAACGACGATTTGTTGACGCTCGAGGTCGACGTCCTCGTGCCGGCGGCGCTCGAGAACGTGATCACGCGCAAGAACGCGCCCAAGATCCGCGCGCGCGTGATCTGCGAAGGCGAGAACGGTCCGACCACGGCGCCGGCCGACGTGATCCTCGACGACAAGGGCGTGTTCGTGATCCCGGACATCCTCGCCAACGCGGGCGGGGTCACGGTGTCGTACTTCGAGTGGGTGCAGGACCGGGGCGGCTATTTCTGGACCGAAGCGAGCGTGAACGATCGCCTGCAGCAGATCATGCAGGACAGCTTCCGCGCGGTGCTCGAGTTGTCGCGGCGGCACAAGGTGAACATGCGCACGGCCGCGTACATGCTGTCGATTTCGCGCGTCGCCACGGTGCACCGGCTGCGCGGGATCTACGCCTAACGCAGGCACCCGGGCGCCGCGGGCCGCGGGTGCGCCGACCTGATGCGCGTGCTCGTCGCGGCCGTGGGCCGGCCGAGGGATCGCGACCTGGCGGCCGCGATCGAGGAATACGAGCGACGCGCGGCGCTGTACTGGCCGCTCGATGTCCGCGCGGTGCGCGAGGAGCCGGCCCGCGGCCGCTCGTCCAGCGAGGTGCCGGAGCGCGAAGGCGAGCGATTGCTGGCCGCGGCGGGCTCGGCGACGGTGCTCGTGGCCTGTGACGCCGAGGGAACTCTGATGCGGTCCGAGGAGTTCGCCGGTTGGCTCCGCGACCACCGCGACGCGGGACGCGATGTGGCGTTCATGATCGGCGGTGCGTACGGGTTGTCGGAGAGCGTGCGGCGCCGGTCGACGATGCGGTTGGCGTTCGCGCGATGGACGCTGCCGCACGAGCTCGCGCGGCTGGTGCTCGCGGAACAACTCTATCGCGCCGGTACGATCGGGCGCGGCGAACCGTACCACAAGTGATGCCATCTCCTCGAGTCGAAACCGCCGTGCATCAGCGCCGCATCCGATGTCGGATGCAGCCGTGCGTGGGCGCTGTCGCGGGACGCGCGTGAGCGAGCCTCGCGTCCTGTCGCTGCCAACGGCGATGCCGGACATTGCGCGCGCGGCGCGTGACGGCGGGCCGGAATCGGCGTGGTACGAGGGCGCGCCGCGCGACGCGTCGGCGTGGCGCGAGCGGGCGTCGCGCCTGCGCAGCGACGGCAGATGGGCGCGAGTGCTCGGTCCGGCGATCGAGGCACGCGGTGCGGCAGCGGATCGACTGGCGCGCGCCGGCGAGGGCGGGGTGGTGGTGACGACGGGCCAACAGCCCGGGTTGTTCGGCGGACCGATCTACACGTGGAGCAAGGCGCTCAGCGCGATCGCGCTCGCGGATGCGATCGAAGAGTCGTCCGGGATTCCGACGGTGCCGGTGTACTGGGCGGCGACCTACGACGCGGACTACGCCGAGTCGAGCGTGACGCACGTGGCGCTCGGGGATCGGGTGGTGACGTTATCCTCGCCGCCGGCGGCAATCGAGGGCCGTGGCATGCGGGACACGCCGTTAGGCGATGTGCGCGGCGCGATGCAGACGCTCGCCGATGCCGCCGGCGCGGCGGCAGCGCCGCACGTCCTGGACGACGTGCGGCGGGCCTACGCGCCCGACCAGACGGTGGGCGGCGCGTTCGTCACGCTCCTGCGCGCGATACTGGAGCCGTTAGGCATGCCGGTGCTGGACGCCGGCCACCCGGCGGTCCAGGCGGCGTCGCGTCCGGCGCTGGCGCACGCGCTGGCCGACGCGGCGCCGGTGGACGCGGCGCTCCGCTCGCGAAGCGCGGCGCTCGCCGAGGCGGGGTACGAGCCGCAGGTGGCGCACGTGGACCGGTTGTCGTTGGTGTTCGCGGCGGGGGAAGGCGAGCGGCGGCGGCTGCCCATTGGCGCGGCGCTCGGCGATGCGCAGGGCGCACTCGAGCCCAACGTGCTGCTGCGGCCCGACGTGGAGCGTGCGATCCTGCCCACCGTGGCCTACGTGGCGGGTCCGGCCGAGCAGGCGTACTTCGCGCAGTCGACGGCGGTGGCCGATGCGTTAGGCATGGCGCGTCCGCTGGCAGTGCCGCGGTGGTCCGGCGTGATCGTCGAGCCGCACGTGCAGCGGATTCTCGACCGATACGGCCTCGACGTGGACGCGCTGCGGGATCCGCACGCGGTGCTGGGCCGTCTGGTGCGCGAGCGCGTACCGGCCGAAATCGCATCGGCGCTCGTGCGCTACCGGCAGGCGCTCGAAGCCGCGGCGTCCGAGCTCGATGCGGCGCTCGAGCAGACCGCGCCGCCGCTCGTCGACCGTGCGGTGGCGGAGGGAACGCGGCGCAACATCGCCCACCGGTTGGACCGATTGGAGCGCCGGGTGGCGGCCGCGACCAAGCGGCGCGAGACCGAACTGACGCGGCACATCGGGATCGCGCGCGCCTCGCTGTTTCCCTTCGACCGTCTACAGGAGCGCGTGCTCAACCTGATGCCGCTGCTGGCGCGGCATGGGCTGCCGCTGCTCGATGCGATCTCGGCGCGCGCCCGCGAGCACGTGGCGGGGCTGGGTCTGGCGCCGGCAGGGCAGGCCGCGTATTCGCACGATGCCGGTGGCGGCCGCTGAGCCCGCGCGGCCGCGTGCGCCGGAGCGCACCGGCCGCGCGGCGCTGCTGGTGGCGTCGGGCATCTTCCTCAGCCGCATCTTCGGCCTCATTCGCCAGCGGTTCCTGGGCCACTATCTCGGGTTAGGCGACGCGGCCGACGCGTTCAACGCCGCGTTCAAGATTCCGAATTTTCTGCAGAACCTGTTCGGCGAGGGCGTCCTGTCCGCGTCGTTCATTCCGGTGTACGCGCGGCTGCTGGCCGAGGGCGACGAGCAGGAAGCGCGGCGCGTGGCGGGCGCGGTGGCCGGACTGCTCGCGGTGACGACATCCATCATCGTGCTCTTCGGCGTGCTGGCGACGCCGTGGCTCATCGCCATCATCGCCCCGGGGTTCGCCGGCGCCAAGCGCGATCTGACGATCGAGCTGGTCAGCATTTTTTTCCCGGGCGCCGGCGTGCTCGTGATGTCGGCGTGGTGTCTGGGCGTGCTCAACAGCCACCGCCG
>DAHUXU010000473.1 GCA_027307005.1 Gemmatimonadota bacterium | reverse complement strand
GTGCGAGAAGCCGAGCGCGAGCTGCAAGCCGTAGGGACGCGTTTCCGCTTTGTATCCCACGCCCACGATCTCGAGCTGCTTCTGGAATCCTTTGGTGACGCCTTCGACCATGTTCGAGACGAGCGTGCGCGTGAGTCCGTGCAGCGCCTTGTGCTCGGCCTCGTCGTCGGGACGGCTGACGACCACGCTGCCGTTGTCCAGCGCCACGCCTAACGCCGGATGCAGGCGCCGCTCGAGCTCGCCGCGCGGGCCTTTCACTCTGATCGTCTGCCCCTCGATCGTGGCCGTGACGTTCTTCGGCAGCACGACGGGCTTCTTTCCGATTCTCGACATGTGAAGACGCTCCCCTTTACCACACGACCGCGAGGATCTCGCCGCCGGTGTGCGCCGCCCGCGCCTGCCGATCCGTCATCAGCCCCTTCGAGGTGCTGAGGATCGCCATGCCGAGTCCGTTGCGCACACGGGGAATCTCGCTCACGCCCACGTACTTGCGGAGCCCGGGCGTGGATACGCGCCGGACTTCGCGGATCACCGGCTGATCGCCCTGCGCATAGCGCAGGTACAGCCGCAGAATTTTCCGTCCCTCATCCGTCTCGAGCGTTTTCACATCCCGAATGTAGTTGTTCTCGAGGAGGATGCGCGCGAGATCGGCTTTCAGCTTCGATGCCGGAATGTCCACGCGCCGGTGCTTCGATCCGCAGGCATTGCGGATGCGCGTCAACATGTCGGCAATAGGATCGGTCATGCTCATGGCTTGGACCTGGTTTCGTGTCAGGACAACGTAGCGATGCTACCAGCTCGACTTCCGGACGCCGGGAATCATGCCGTTCAACGACAAGTCGCGGAAGCAAATCCGGCACAACCCGAACTTCCGCAGGAATGCGCGCGAGCGGCCGCAGCGCTGGCAGCGGTTGTGCTGCCGCACGGCGAATTTCGGCTTGCGCTTGCTCTTTTCGATCATGGCCTTACGAGCCATCACACTCTCCCGTGCGATCCTGACATTTGATGTTGTTGCGTTCCCGATTTCCCAATTCCCCGATCCCTCGTCGTTAGGCGCTCACGACGATGGGCTTCTCTTCGCCGCGGAACGGCATCCCCAGCTCGCGGAGCAGCGCCAGCGCCTGGTCGTCTTTCGGCGTGCTGGTCACGAACGTGAGGTCGAGGCCGTGCACCTGGTCGACCTGGTCGTAGTTGATCTCCGGAAAGATCACCTGTTCCTTGAGACCGATCGAATAGTTGCCGCGTCCGTCGAACGAGCGTGTGCCTAACCCGCGGAAGTCGCGGATGCGCGGGATCGCGACGGCGATGAACCGGTCGAGAAACTCCCACATCCGTGCGCCGCGCAGCGTGACGCTGGCGCCGATTTCCTGGCCCTGCCTGAGGCCGAAGTTCGAGATCGACTTCTTGGCCCGCGTGCGCACCGGCCGCTGGCCGCTGATCAACTCGAGCTCCTGCACGACGCTGTCGAGCAGTTTGGGCTGCTTGATGGCTTCACCGACGCCGCAGTTGATCACGATCTTGGTCAGCTTCGGGATCTCGTGGGCGTTCGTCAGGCTGAACTGCTGCTTGAGCTTGTCGCGCACCGTGCGCTCGTAATAGCCCTTGAGGCGCGGCGCCGGCGCGGGCGTGCCTGCACCCGCGTGCGCCTTGCCCGTGCCGCCCTGCGCCTGGCCTGCGCCGCCCTTCTTCTTGCCCTCTTTTTTTTCTTTCGTCGCCATAATCCCGGTCCTCAGCGCTTGCGCGACACGACGCGCGGAATCGCATCGCCGCTCTTCGCGCTCACGCGTTCCTTCGTGCCGTCATCATCGATCCGTGCGTGCACGCGCGTCGGCGTGCCGCCTTTCGGATCGAGGAGCATCACATTCGAATGATGGATGGCCGCCGGGAAATCGATGATCCCGCTCTGTTCCTCGGCCGTGCGCGCCTTGCGATGGCGCTTCACGATGTTCACGCCTTCCACCACGACCCGGCCCGTCTTCAGGTTGACGCGCAGGATCTTGCCTTCTTTGCCTTTGTCGTCGCCGCGCAGCACGCGCACCGTGTCGCCCTTGCCCACGGGCAGCGTGATGCGCTCGGCGTTCTTCGCATGGCGGGCTCGGTTGCGCGCCGTGGCGCGCTTCGTCGCCCGATACGTCAACTTGCGCATGTCAGAGCACCTCCGGCGCGAGCGACACGATCTTCATGAAGCGCTTCTCGCGCAGCTCGCGGGCGACGGGCCCGAAGATGCGCGTGGCCCGCGGCTCGCCAGCCTCGTTGATGATCACGACGGCGTTCTCGTCGAAGCGGATGTAGCTGCCATCTTTGCGGCGCGTTTCCTTGACCGTGCGCACGACGACGGCGCGGGCGACATCCGACTTCTTGACCGTGCCGTTCGGCAGCGCGTCCTTCACGGCCACGATCACCGTGTCGCCCAGCCCGGCGTAGCGCCGCTT
>DAHUXU010000459.1 GCA_027307005.1 Gemmatimonadota bacterium | reverse complement strand
GGGAGCGTGATCGCGATGACGCTCGAGCCCCAGCGGCTGGCAAGCATGTGGATCGGCGCGTTCGGTTCGGTGGCGCTGGTGCTGGCGGCGGTCGGGCTGTACGGCGTCGTGGCGCAGGGCGTCTTGCAGCGACGCCGTGAGCTCGCCGTGCGCACCGCGCTCGGCGCCCGGCCGCGGGCGATCGCACGGCTCGTGATCGGCGAAGGCCTTGCGTTAGGCGCGGCGGGCGCCGTGGCGGGACTCGCGGCGTCGGTACTCGCGATGCAGCTGGTGCGCGCGCAGCTCGACGGCGTGGGGGCATTCGATGCGCGCGCGATGGCCGTGGCCGCCGCGCTGGTCACGGCCATGGTGCTCCTCGCGTGTTGGATTCCCGCCCGGCGCGCGGCGCGTCTCGATCCGATGATCGCCCTCAGGGTGGACTGACGCGCCGGCCCCGCGCGAGTGCTAGCGACTGATCCCTCTGTCGGTCCGCGCCGTCTCGTGTCAAGTTTGAGCCATGCGCCGACTCTTCGCCACGTTGCTCCTCGCGGTGCCATTGCTCTCGGCGACGCCGCGGGCCGACAAGACGTATCAGGTGGGCCGCATCGAGACGCCGCTGGGTGAGATTCTGTTCGTCCTCTACGACCAGACGCCGCACCACAAGGCGAGCTTCATCAAGCTCGCCGGCGAGCACTACTGGGACACGCTGACGTTCAATCGCGTCATCAAGAATTTCGTGGCGCAGGGCGGCTGTCCCGATACGCCGGAAGGATTTTCACACTCGCCGTACCTGCTGGCACCGGAGTTCCGTGACAGCTTGCGACACGTCTATGGCGCCGTGGGCGCAGGCCGCGACGACAATCCGCAGCAGTTGTCCGCAGGGTGCCAGTTCTACATCGTGGCCAACAAGTCCGGCCTGCCCAAGCTCGACCATCACTACACGGTGTATGGACAAGTCTTCAAGGGAATGGATGTGGTCGAGGCCATCGTGAGCCAGCCCACCGACTCGACGAACAAACCGCTCACGCCCATTCCGCTGCACATCGACGTAATTACGATGACGGCCGATGCCATCGGCCGCTACGGTGTCGCGCCGAAGTAGAGCGTTAGGCATCATCCGCGACCTTTGACCAGGACAGGACCATGATCGCACGTGCGTTTGCCGCCGTGTTGGCATCGCTGCTTGTCGTGAGCGTCGCTGCCCCGCTGTGCGCGCAGGGCGCGCCTACCGCAAGCGAACCGGGCGCGTCGCAACTCGCACTCGCCAATCTCCCGGCAAACAGCGGCGCGAAGCTCACCGTGCACACGCCGGCCTTTGCGCCCGGCGGCGATATCCCGTTCGAGAACACGCAGTACAAGGGCAACGTCTTTCCCGGACTCTCGTGGAGCGCCGGGCCGGCGAGGACCAAGTCGTACGCGATCATCATGCAGGATGGCGACGCCATGCATGACGGCGCGCCGCTCTTCCACTGGAGCATGGTGAACATCCCGCCGTCCGTCACGAGCCTGGCGCCGGGAATGAAAGCACCGCCCGCGGGCGCGACGTACGGACCGAACATTCGCGGAACCGACCAGCCGTACATGGGCCCGCACATGCCGGCCGGACCCAAGCACCGGTACCATTTCCAGGTCTTTGCGTTAGACCGGACGCTCCCAGACGCCGCGCTGGCCAACTACGCAGCGCTCACCGGCGCGATGAAGGGACACGTGCTGGCGAGCGGGGAAGTGATCGGCCTGGGCCAGGTCGCGCCGGGCGCGTCGCATTGATGCCCCTGGCTGCTTCAGCCGACGCGATCGAGGCCGCGCGCGGCCGCCTGCGCGGGATTGCCGTGCGCACGCCGCTCGTGCCGCTCGAGCTGCCGAACCGAACGCGTCCGATCCGCCTCAAGCTCGAGACGCTGCAGCCCGTTGGCTCGTTCAAGATTCGCGGCGCGGGCTCCGCCATCACGGCCGCCTCGCGGGACCGATTGGCGCACGGCGTGTACACCGCCAGCGCGGGCAACATGGCGCAGGGCGTCGCCTGGTGTGCGCGTGCCGTAGGCGTACCATGTACGGTGATCGTGCCCGAGCACGCGCCGGCCGCCAAGATCTCGGCCGTCGAGCGGTTGGGCGCCACGATCGTTCGCGTGTCGCTCGATCGCTGGTGGCAGGTGATGGTCGAACGCACCTATCCGGGCATGGACGGACTGTTCGTGCACCCCGTGTCCGACCCCGACGTGATCGCCGGCAACGCGACCATCGCCGCCGAGATTCTCGACGATGCGCCGGACACGGACACGGTGCTGGTGCCGTTCGGCGGCGGCGGTCTGTCGTGCGGCATTGCGCTCGGTCTGCGCGCGCGCGGGTCGACGGCGCGCGTGTTCGCCTGCGAGGTCGCGACCGCCGCGCCGCTCTGGGCGTCGCTGCGCGCCGGGAAACCGTCCACCGTGACCCGGACTCCGAGCTTCGTGGACGGCATCGGCATGGGGAGCCTGCTCGAGGAGATGTGGCCGCTGGCGAGCACCGTGTTAGGCGGCAGTCTCGTCAGCTCGGTCGACGACGTGGCGCGGGCAGTGCGCTTTCTCGCCGAACGCGCGCACGTGATTGCCGAGGGCGCGGGCGCGACCTCCGTGGCGGCGGCGATGACCGGACAGGCCGCGGGCGACCACGTCGTATGTGTGGTATCGGGCGGCAGCCTCGATCTGGCCAAGCTGATCACGATCCTCGAGGGCGGGGTGCCGTCGTGACGTGCGCCTAACGCGAGGCCGTCGCGCCCGCGGCGCAGCGCCTCGCGCGTCCGGCCCCGGTCGGGCGCCCGACGCACGGAACCGGGCGGCGAGGGCGGGGTATGCCGCTCGATACGAGAGCAACTGCGAGCTCCTGGACTCCGCCACACGAGACGTGCCCATGTTGATTCGGGATTTTCGGTCGCTGTTTGCGCATCGCGTTTCAATCCGGCCGCTCGTTGCGAGTGTCGTGTGCGTTGCGCTCGCCGCAGCGTGCTCGAGCGATTCCACGGCGCCGCAGCAGAATCAGAACATCGCGCTCATGGCGCACTTCGATTCGCTCCGCGCATCTTCGAGCCCCGACAGCGAGTCAGAGCGCCGCACGCAGCTCGCCGGCGCGATCACGCTGCTCGCGCTCGGCGCACCCGTGCACGACGTCCAGCTGACGACGAATGGGCAGACGGTCACGTACTCGAGTGTCGCCGCGTTCGAGGTAACCGATGACATCGAAGGAAATCCCGCAGATTCGGCGTTCACGATCATCGGCTGGCGCGGCGACGATGCCGACACACTCGTGACGCTGCAGATTTTTCACCAGGCGAGCGGGCTCGTGGTGTCGGTCGGATCGGTCGTGGCGGGAGCCGCCGGCGCCAGCGGTTCGGCGACCGCGCAGCCGCCTAACGGAGCATGCGCCTCGCTGCTCGATCGCCTGCCGTCGGACATCACCGTGCCACCGGGCATCTCCTGTCAGCTCGAGACGACGACGGCATCGGCCGGCGGCGCGTTCAACGGCGCCGCATTCTCGCTCCCATCGCAACCGATCAAGGGCGTGCGCGTCGAGGGGCAGTCCGGCGGTTAGGCGTCGCGTCGCGGCCGGTCGCGACCGGCTTCGCGCGCAATTCGGCGACGCCGGGGCCGCCCTATGCCGGTCGCTTGTACAACCTGCGCAGCTCGGTCTTCGCCCGTTCGAGCACACCCTTCTGGCGC
>DAHUXU010000333.1 GCA_027307005.1 Gemmatimonadota bacterium | reverse complement strand
TCCAAAGAGGCGCGCGCGCTCGAGCGGCTGTTCACGGCCGGCGAGGTCAGCTACGCGATGGGCCGGCAGGAGCCGTACGTGCATCTGGCCGCGCGGATCGCAGCCAAGGAGGCGGCGTACAAAGCGCTCTCGGGATCGCCGGGCGCGCGCGGGATTGGGTGGCGTGAGATGGAGGTCGTCTCTGTCGACGGTGGTCTGCCGTCGCTCGTGCTGCACGGCGCCGCCGAAATCCGCTGCGCGGAGCTGCGCGTGAGCCGAGTGTGGCTGACGCTGTCGCACAGTCAAATGACCGCGGGGGCGGTGGTGGTGCTCGAGGGTCCTCAGAGGACGCCGGAGGGAGAGACCCAGCAGGCCGGCTAGGCCGCGACGGCGCACCGAGAGAGTGGTGCCGCACAGGTAAATCCGATAAATTCTATCGTAAATGCGATTTCGTTTCCGTTCAGTCTGCTTGACCGCATGGGCGGTGGGTGCGCTCGCGGTACCTGCGAAGGCGCAAGAGAGTCCGGCAAAGCGTCTCGGCAACATCGTTGCGGTGGCCGTCGAGGAGTATGCGAAGGGCGTCGACGTGCACGGACGGTTGAGCGCCGCCGATGAGTATCAGGAAACGGTCGACTTTCTGGTGGATGCGCGGGCGACAGCGGCCCAGCTGAGCGGGAGCAACGCGGCGGCGATTCGCGCGCGGCTCGATTCGCTGACGGCGGCGGTGCGCGACACGGTGCCGCCGGCGCGGCTCGCGGCACTCCATCGACAGTTCGTTCTTGCGTTAGGCGGGGCCGCGTCGCTCGACCTGCCGGCGGGGCCGCTGAACCCGGCGGAGGGGCGCGCCGTGTACGCGGCGCGCTGTGCATCCTGCCATGGCGACCGCGGGTTAGGCGATGGGCCCGCTGCCGCCGGGATGCGGCCGCCGCCGCCGGCGATCGGCGATTCGATCGCGATGCGGGGCGTGTCCGCCGAGATGCTCTATCGAATCATCTCGGCTGGCGTGTCGGGCACGGCGATGCCGGCGTGGGGCGGGACGCTGACGTCGCAGCAGCGGTGGAACGTGATCGGGTACGTGCAGTCGCTGCAGGGCGTGCCTCCCTGGTGCCCGAGCTGCGCAGTTCCTGTCGTGACCGTGGTGGCCGCGTCGCTCGACTCGTCCCTGGCGGCGGCTCGCGCGGGCGATGTCGGGGAGGCGCGTGCGCGCGCCGTGGATGCGTATCTCGCATTCGAACCTCTCGAGGCGGCAGCGCGCGCGAAGCGTGCCGGCGCCGTGTCGGCCATGGAGCGCCGCTTCGCCGAGTTCCGGGCGCACATCGCGGCCGGCGACGTGGCTCGAGCCGCGCGCGCGCGCGACGCGATCGTGGCGACGCTTCCGTCGGTCGTCGCGTTGGGCAGCCGGGCGTCCGGTGCGTGGGAGGGCTTCGTCCAATCGTTCGTGATCATCGTGCGCGAAGGATTCGAGGCGATTCTCGTGATCGGCGCGATCGTCGCGTTCCTGATCAAGACCGGGCACCGCGAGCAGCTGCGCAGCGTGTGGTTAGGCGCCGGCGCGGGGGTTGCGGCGAGTGCGGCCACGGCCGTGGCTCTCGAGACGGTGCTGGCGGCCGTTCCGGCAAGCCAGGATCTCATCGAAGGCGTGAGCATGCTGGTGGCGATGGTCGTGCTCTTCTGGGTGAGCTATTGGCTCATCTCGAAGGTGGAAGCGGCGCACTGGCAGCGGTTCATCCGGGAGAAAGTCACCGCGGCGCTCGCATCCGGCGGCGCGACGGCGCTGGCGTTCGTGGCGTTCCTTGCCGTCTATCGCGAGGGCGCCGAGACGGCGTTGTTCTTTCAGGCGCTGCTCGGCGAGGCCGGCAGGCCGGCGGGCGCGATTGCGTTAGGAATCGCGGCCGGCGCGGTGGTGCTCGTCGCGATCTTCACCGTGTTCCATCGATACGGCGTGAAGCTTCCGCTGCGGCCGTTCTTCACCCTGACGAGCGGGCTGCTCTACGCCATGGCGTTCGTGTTCGCGGGACGCGGCGTGGCGGAGCTCCAGGAAGTGAGCGCCGTTCCGGTCACGCTCGTGCGCGGGATCCCGAGGATCGACGCGTTAGGCATCTATCCGACGGCCGAGAGTCTGGGGCTGCAGGCGCTGTTGGTGGTGCTGCTAGCGGCGGCGCTGATCGTGACGTTCAGGCCGCGCCGCGGTCGGGCGCCATCCGCTTCAGCAATTTCTCCAGACGATGCACGTACTCGTCGTACTGGACGTAGAAGGCGTGGCGTTGCGACGAGAGATACTTGATGCCGCCGCTCACGTCCGGCCGCGGGCCGCTGCGTTGACGATCGAACCACGCTGCGCGTTCGGATCCGTTCCGGTGGGCGACGATGAACGATGCGACCAGCGCCGCCTGCTTGCTCACCACCGGGAAGAGCGAGCCATCGGTCTCGAAGAGGCCGATCACGTAGAGTGCGGGCTGCTCGGGAAACACGTTCAGGTACAACTGGCGTCCGCCGCGCTCGGGCGAGAACACGTCGGCGTCGAGGCACGGAATCGCCGACCGAAATCCCGTGGCGAAGATGATGACATCGACGTCGGCGGATGATCCGTCGACGAACGTGACGCGGTTGCCGTCGAGCTCGCGCACGTCCGGTACCGCGCGGACGTCACCGTGCGAGAGATAATGCAGGAGCTGCGAGTTCACGATCGGATGGCTCTCGAGGACCTTGTGGTCGGGCTTGGGCAGCGTGTAGCGGCGCAGGTCGCCGACGAGCACGCGGAGGAGCAGCGTGAGCAGCGGTTGCGCCAGCCAGGCCGGCAGATGCGGTCCGCTGCGGAAGAACGCATCGGTGGGCACGCCGAACAGATGCTTGGGCAGAAAGTGATAGCCGCGGCGAAAGCTGATGAGCGTTTCGCGGGCGATTGGCGCTGCATCGCACGCGATGTCGCAGCCGGAATTGCCACCGCCGACGATCAGAACGCGCTTGCCGGCGAGCGAGGCGGCGTACTTGTAGCTGCTCGAGTGGTACATCTCGCCATCGAAGTGTCCGGGATACGTTGCTTCGACGGGGTGCCAGTTGTTGCCGACCGCGCACACGACGCCGCGGTATTGGCGATGCTCGCCTGACGCAAGTTCGATATCCCACCCGCCGTCGATGGGCGACGCGCGTTTCACCGCGGTATTGAACGAGATGTGTGCGCGAATGCCATCGTGCTCCGCATATGCGCGCAGGTACTCGAGGATGCGGGCGCGCGACGGATAATCCGCGTACTCGTTGGGCATCGGGAAATCGTCGAACGCCGACTGCGTGCGTGAGGAGATGAAGTGCGCGCTGTCGTACATCGGCGTGCCGGGATTTTCCATGTCCCAGATGCCGCCGACGTCGCCGTGGCGTTCGAACACATCGAACGCGATGCCGGCGCGCTTGAATTCGTGCGCGGTTGCGAGGCCGGATGGGCCGGCGCCGATGATACAGTAGCGGTCTTGAATGGTGGACACGATTGGCGACGGGGATCTGGCGGATCGTGAGAATCTAGCGATCCGCGCGGCCCGCGCGAGCGCGGCGCGTTCGGTGGCACAGGCCGCCAGACTGCCGCCGTTCGACATACGACCCGTGCGGCCGGGGCGAAATTCACACAGTGGCGGCGGTCGCGGGCATGCCTCCTGCCTTCACTCATGTCGTGACGCCGAGATTTCGCAGCCGCAAATGCTCGTCCCGGGCATCGATGCTCGATGACCGGTATGTGTCGCGCCGGATGGCAGGCGGCCCAGGCGGCCTCGTGTTAGGCGATGACCGCCGGCCATGCCGGATCTGACGATCGCGCATTCCGTCCACCGGCTGGTGGTGGTGGTGTTGGATGGATTGCGTCCGGATGCGATCGAGGCGTTG
>DAHUXU010000442.1 GCA_027307005.1 Gemmatimonadota bacterium | reverse complement strand
CGATCCCGATATCTCGCCGGCCAACGCGCGGCTGCAGGTCGAGCGCGTGGCACAGGCGCGCGAGATGGATTCCGGAGCGGTGCAGGCGCTGGTGGACCGGTACACGCAAGGTCGCCAACTCGGCGTGTTAGGCGAGCGCCGCGTGAACGTGCTGCGGCTGAATCGTGCGTTGGACTCGCTCGAGGCCGCGGCACGGCCGGCGCCGCAACGTTAGGCGCGGACGCACATGCGCCACAACCGGAAGCACTCGGCGTTTCTCGCCGTGGTCGCGCTCGCCCCCGCCGGCCCGGTCATCGCCCAGGCCCCGGAGGCAGATACGGTGCTGTGGCGCACGGAGGTGCGTGAATATTGGTCGAGCGGCCGGGTCTGGCCGGCGCACCGGCCGGGAGACTATTCTCGTGACGATGGGTTCGTGGTGACCTCTCTTGCGCTGACGATGTGAACGACGTGCCGGAGACCGACCACGTAGTTCCGGAGCCGAACGGAGACGCGTTGCCCGACCGCGAGTCTCCGCCGACGCTGCCTGCGCCCGCCGAGCCGGTTGACGCAGCGGAGTTTCTCACGCTCGTGCGCCAACGCAAGCGCGGGCGTCTCAAGGTGTACATCGGCTCTGCGGCCGGCGTCGGCAAGTCGTATCGCATGCTGCAAGAGGCGCACGACCTCAGGCGCCGCGATGTCGATGTCGTGGTGGGCTTCGTCGAGGCGCACGGCCGCGCCGACACGGCGGCGCTCGTCGGCGACCTCGAGGTGGTGCCGCGGCGCAAGATCGAATACCGCGGCGTGGTGCTCGAGGAGATGGACGTCGATGGCGTCGCCGCGCGCCATCCGGACGTCGCCATTGTGGACGAGCTCGCGCACACCAACGTCCCCGGCTCCAAGCATCGCAAGCGATGGGAAGATGTGCTCGAGCTCCTCGATGCCGGCATCAACGTGATCACTGCCGTCAACGTCCAGCATCTCGAGTCGCTGAACGACGTGGTGCAACGGACGTTAGGCGTCTTGGTGCGCGAGACGGTGCCCGATTGGGTGGTGGCGCGCGCCGACCAGGTGGTGAACATCGACCTCTCGGCCGAAGATCTGAGACAGCGCCTGGTGGAAGGCAAGATCTACGGGCGCGAGCGCATTCCCGTGGCGCTCGAGAACTTCTTCACCGAAGAGAACCTGACCACACTGCGCGAGCTTGCCTTGCGCGAAGTCGCGAGCTCGGTGGATCGCGTCCGCGAAGACATCGTGCGGCGCGAAGAGGGCGGACGCGCGGCAGGCGCACAGACGGCGGATCGGATCATGGTGGCGATGTCGAGCAATCCGCCGCGCACAGCTGCCTTACTGCGTAAGGCGAGCCGCATCGCCGGGCGGCTCAACTCCGACTGGTCCTGTGTCTACGTTCAGACGCCGGACGAACGCGCCGACCGCCTCGATGCGTCGGTGCACCGCCGGCTCGTGGACAACATCCAGATGGCGCAGGCCATGGGAGCCGAGGTGGTGAAGCTCGAGGGCGATGACGTGGCCGGGGCGATTTTGCGGTTCGCGCGCGAGCGCCGGGTGTCGCTGCTGATCGTCGGGAAGAGCAGGCGATCCTGGTGGCACCGCATCCGCCATGGCTCGATGGTCGAGACGCTCGTCGAGGCGGCACACGGCCTCGACGTGCTCGTCGTCTCGTTCGAAGAACCGGCGTCCAACGATGGCGTCGACGATGAATGATACCTGCCTAACGCTAGCGGAAGGGATGGCGACATGAGGCTCGGCCGGCGGTTGGTGCTCGCCGTGGCGCCGTCGATCCTCGGGCTTCTCGCGATCGCCGCCCTCGTATGGGCGGGCAAGCCGCGCGCGGCGCCGACAGCCGTGCTGTGGATCGCGATCGCGGCGATCGTCGCGACCATCATCGTGGCATGGGTCGTTGCGCGAGAGGTCGCCGCGCGCATCGAGCGGCTCGCGGCGGCGGCGTCCCAACGGCGCGAGACAGTCCCGCCGAACGCGAGACCCATCGATGGAGCGCCGCGCGCCGATGAGCTCGATGTGATCGAGGCCCGCACGCAGCGTCTCGCGACGGCCGTGGCGGCAGCCGAAGATTATGGAACGCGCCGCGAACGCGCAGCCGGAGCGCGTGCCGACGAGTACTCAGGTCTCATCGACGAGATCACCGCCGTGATGAGCGCACGCATCGAGGACGCGCGGCTCCCATTGCACATTCTGCTGTCCAGCCCGTTCGGCGCGCTCAACGAAAACCAGGAAGAGATGCTGAGCGCCGCCCAATCCGCCATCGACTCGGCCGACGTGGCGCTGCGACGCCTGCGCAAGCTGGTGGAGCTCGATCGCGGCGCGCTCGCGCCGGTGATCCAACCGATCGGACTCGCCGAGCTCATGCGGCCTGTGTTAGCCATCGCGCAATCCCGGGCCACATCGGCGGGCGTGCAACTACATCCCGACATATCGGATCGAGCGCCGCGGGTGCTGGCGGATGCGACCTTGGCGCAGGAGGCGATCACTACCGTGGTGTGCGCCGCGATTGCGTCCGCGTCGACTGCAGCCGACGTGGCGGTGCGGGCAGGCGAGCGCGAGGACGGGCGCGTGACAGTCGAGATCACGCACGCGCGGTCGGAGGGCCCGGCGTCACTCGACGTGCGGCTCGCGCGGCGGCTGCTCGCCGCGCAGCACGCGCGCCTAACGGAAGAGCCCGAGCGGACGACCATCGACTTCCCGGCCGAGCGCCCGCTGCGCGCCGCGGCGCGTTAGGATCCCGGCGGCCGCTCGCGCGGAGGCTCGGGCCACCGGACCACGCTCAAGGACCAGGGAGGCAGCAGGATGAACCCGTGGCCGCGTACGCTGCGTCGGATGAACGGTCCATCCGGGCGAGGGAAGCCGCGCGCGCCGCGCGCGTGCCAGACGTAGCTCGCGGCGCCGAATTGGATCAGCGTCCGTGTTGTCGACCGAGCGCTGCCATCGTCAATGCGGATCGCTGCTGCCCAGGTGCGCTTGGGATCCATGTTCACGAGCAGGACGGACCAGCGTCCATCGGACCGCTTGGCCGCGTACGCGGTGACGAGCGCCGCGCCGTACGCTCCGTGGCGACTCACCGTCGCGCGATACAACCGTTGCATCGGCGCCGGGGACAACCATTCGTTGGTCAACATGCGCGCGGCGAAATAGGTGGCCGTCGTGTCGATGATGCGGCGTGCGGCATCGGACACGAACATCGTGTTGTTGCCCCACGAATTGCACTGGGCGTTCTCGTCGAGGGGTGACGGTTCCCAGCCATACAGGTAGGCTTGCGCGCCGCCCCGCGCCAGAAAGTGTGCGGCGGCATCGGCGTCGAGCAGCGCGCCGGCGCGATCCACCTCGGCCCGACCGGCGAACGCCGAATAGCCGTATTCGGCGATGATGCGCGGGATTCCTAACGGAAGGCCCTCGGCGTCGAGCTTGGCGAGCGCGGAGTCGAGCAGGCTCGGCGCCGCGGCGAGCTGGGGCGCGGACGGGTCGCAGATCGAGTCAAACGGATACCACTCGAACGAGAAGAAGTGGAGGGAAGCCATGGCGCGGTGATCGCGCAGGTAGTCGAGAAATCGCGTGAGCCACGGGCGCTCGTCCGGATCATCGCGCCAGGCCATCATGAGATCGGTAGACGTGGACTGCCACGACGGGCCGCCCGTGCGAATGGACGGATCCGCCCGGTGGAGCGCGCGCACCCACTGCACGTACAGCGCGCCGTAGTCATCGGGCGACACGTATTGTCCATCCGGTTCCTCGCCAATCTCGACGCGGCCGAGTGGATAGCGGCGTCGCCGCAGGTACGTCACCTCGGCGGCCGCGTCCTCGGGCGTACCGAACAGGACCGCTACGGGAATGAGCGGCGCGCGATCGTGCGTGAGCCCGCTCGTGAAGACGAGGTCGAGGCCGGGCTGCTCGAGCGCCGGATCGATGTCGGACGCGCGGTGCCAGGGATCGGTCGATGACACGGCGATCACGGTCTGGCCATCGTGGTCCGCGGCATGGCGCACGCGATCGGCGAGTCCTCCGTTGGGCAGGAGCGTGCCTAACGAGACCTCGCGGATCGCGTAGCCGAGTGCGTCGCGCCGGTCGCGCGAGTCGGGCGGGGCGGTGTGGGAGCCGGCCCGGAGCCAGAGGCGCACGAATCGTGTGCGGACCGGCGCGGCGCTCAGGCGGCGCTGGTCGCGTCCGCCGGCGCCGTGGGTCACCGCGCCTAACGGGAACCGGCGCCAGGCGCCGTCCGGGTTTTCGTCCAGCCCCGATCCGGGCAGCTCGCCGCTCCAGTACTGCACGTCGTACGCCGTCGCGAACGGCGCGGCCCAGTCGATGCGGATCGCATCCACGGGCTGGATGCGGCCCAGGTCGAGGACGACCCATTGCGGGTGTGCCGCATCGGGATCGCCGGTGAACACGCTGTCGAGGTACGGATCGCTTTTCCAGAAGGTTGCGGTATCGCCATCGTCGATGCGCGAATAGCCGCGGTTGTCGGCCTGGTCGACCGTGTTGCCGCGGCTGGGCAGCCGATAGCCGCGCGAGGTGCGGATCGGCGTGCCTAACGTTGTGTCGGACGTCCAGTAGCCCTGGGCGTGCGCTGCATCGCTCCAGCGGCCGGCCGGGTTCCAGTGCCAGGCATCGTTGGCGAGCTCGGTGCGCAGCCGGTAGGTGACCACGCCGACGCCGGCGCTCGACATGGCGCGCAGGTTTTCCGGGGTGTAGAGCTTGGCGATGTCGCCGGGGCGATGGCCATCGAGTCCGGCGCCGAGGGCAGTGCGCGGGTCGATCGACGCGACGGGTCCGGCGGCGGTTTCGATGCGGACGGTGAGCGTGTCGTCGGGCCGCTGGGCGGCGGCCGGCGTCGCGCCGGGCGGCGCGGCCCCCGCCAGCGCGATCGCGGCGCCGCCCACCCGGAGCGCTCGCCCGTTCGGCACTACCCTATTTGCCGAGGAATTCGCCGATCGGGGCGAGGGCCTCGGTGTGGTCGCAGAAGATCTTGGTCGCCGCCAGGAGCGGCACGGCCATGAACGCGCCCGGGACGCCCCAGATGAAGAACCAGACCGCGAGTCCGACGAAGATGGCCACGGGGTTGAGCGTGAGGCGCCGGCCTAACAGCGGCGGGCTCACGAAGTTCGACTGGATGAGCGACACGATGAAGAACCCGGCGGGCACGAGCATCGCGTGTCCGAGGCTGTCGAACGTCGTCAGGCCGGCGATCGCCAGCACCGCGATCATCGTTCCCGCGCCGAGGTACGGGATGAACTCGAGCAGCGCCGCGAGCACGCCCCACAGCACCGGGTTCGGCATGCCGAGCAGCGCCATGATGAGGGCGACCACGATGCCCTCGCAGGTGTTGATGAGCAGGATCGTCGAGAGATACGTGGAGATCGACGCCTCCGTCTCGCGTGCGATGGTCACCGCCCGCTTCTTGTCCGGTAAGTTAGGCAAGAGCTTGACCAGCTTCTGGAGAAACAGCTCGCCGCCCGCGAGGAGGAAGAAGAGCAGGACGATCACCTCCAGCAGGCCGACGATGAGGCTCGTCGTCGTGCCGAACACACGCGAGAGCAGCGTCGGGCCGCGCACGACCACCTCGCGGCCGCGCGATCCGTCCGACACGCCCGTGGCGCTCTCCATCTGCTCGGCGGACCGCGTCACGCGTTCCATGGGCTGGCGGACCTTCTTGAACTTGGAGCCGACCACGGCCATGGCGTGCGGCGCTTTCTCGATCCAGTCCTGCGCCTGTCCCGCAATCGCATAGCCCCCGACGCCGACCACCGAGAGGAGAAGCAGCGTCACGAGCGCGGCGCCGACGGGATCCGGAATGTGTGCCTTACGGAGCGCGCGCATCACGGGGCCGAAGAACAGCTTGAGCAGCACGGCGAACACGACCGGGACGACGACCTCGCGCGCCAGATACAGCGTGTAGAGTACGGCGAGCACACACAGGATCGTGAGCTCGAGCGAGCGCGTGTGGAGACTGCCCATCGCGCGTTCGAGGGCGCTGAGCTTCGGATGGCGCACCACGTCATCTTCGGCGCGGCGGAGCTGGTGGCCGCTCAGTCGCTCGACTTCGCCGGTGGGTGTCTCGCTCGAGGGCGCGGCCGGCGTCGTGTTGTGCGTCATCGGGTTCGACTCCTGCCGTGGTGCCCGGCATCGGCGCGAGCGAGCGCCGGTTCGCCGCCGACGCGCTCATGTGAAGCTGGATTCATCCGCGGTCGCGCGCAATTCATCGCGCAAAGAGACCGATGCGCCGTACGCGAGTCGCGCGGGCTGGCGCGCGCCACGCGTGACGCATAATGTCCACGTCGGAACCCGAGTGCGCGGCGCGTGCCGCGCGTACCGTCGAGTACGGCAGAAATGGTGCCGTCGCCGACGATCGTTGCGGTTCCACGGCGCCGCACCGCACAGTGGTGCAGGCGCTCGGACCGTGTTACGGAAGGGGGCATCGATGAGGGAGCGTGTGAGGGTCTCGCGCGCGATGATGCTGATCGCGGCGGTGATGGCGGTGGGTGCGGGCGCGGCGTGCGGCAGCAGCAACGGATCCACCAATCCTGGGTTGACGCCGGCCGAGCTCGTCGGGACGTACAGCCTCGTGTCGCTCACGCTGGGGAATTCGGCGCCGCTCACGCCGCCCACGGCGACGGGCACGCTGGCGCTCACCAGCAGCACGTACAACCTGACGCTCATGCTGCCGACGGGAACGCAGCAGGACAGCGGGACCTGGACGGTGAGCGGCCATCAGTGGACGCAGACCTCGAGCAGCGGTCAGGGGCAGGAGCAGGGCACCGTTAGTCTGTCGCACGACACGCTGTCCGTCGATCTGACCGCCGCCGGGACTGCGATCTCGACTGTGTGGGCGATGGTGCACTAACCGGACGGCGACGGTGCGCGAGCGGCGCGTTTGGGTTCGCGCCGGCCGCGCGCGGGGTCGGCGGCGCGCGGCCGTTGCGTTCGTTCTCTCGTTAGGCGTCTCGTGTGTCGCGACGGCGGCCGCGCAGTCGGCGGGTGCGATCGCCGGACGCGTGACGACCGCGGGCACCGACAGCGCGGTGGCGGGCGCCTTCGTGCTCGTCGAGGGAACGTTAGGCCGCGCGGTGACCGACGCGCAGGGACGCTATCTGGTGCGCGATGTCGCCGCCGGCCAGCGGCTCGTGCGCGTGCTCCGCGTCGGCTATCAGATGGCCGAGCGCGTCGTGGCCGTCCCGGCCGGGGACACGGCCCGCCAGGACTTCGCGCTCGAGCACGCCCTCCTTCGCCTGGAGCCGGTCACCGTGACGGCGAGCCGCGGGACGCGACTCATCGGCGACGTGCCCGCCAGCCAGGTCGTAGTGAGCAACCGGGAGATCCTGGATCGCAACGTCCTCACGCTGGACCAGGAGCTGCCGTTCGTGTCCGGCGTCAGCTTCAACGACGGCGACATCGACATCCGCGGCTCGACCGGCGCCGCCGGCGGAGTCGGGAGCCGCGTCCTCTTGCTTCTGGACGGGCACTCGGTGCTCACGGCCGATGGCGGCGAAACGGACTTCACCAGTCTGCCGCTTCTCGACGTCGATCGCATCGAAGTCGTCAAGGGGGCGTACTCGGCGTTGTACGGCAGCAATGCGTTAGGCGGCGTGGTGAACATCGTGACGACGCCGGTCACGGGGCCGCCCGAGACGGTGGCCGATCTGCACTACGGCGCCTACGACGAACCAGACAATTATCGGTTCGGCGATGGACAGTATCCGTCGTTCGCCGGGTTCATGCTCCAGCACTCGCGCGAGTTCGGCGACGTCGGTGTGCGCGGCGTGGTTCAGGGTGAAACATCGGACGGGTTCCGGCAGGACGATCACTCGTCGCGGTGGTTCCTGCGCGCCAAGGTCGACGTGCCGTCGGGCAGCGATCACCCGGTGTCCGCGTACGCGATCTACACGACGGGCGACGTCGGCAACTTCTTCATGTGGGACTCGTCGGCGTTTCCCACGCGGCCGCCGGCCAACACGCTCAACGATTGGGCGCACGATACCAAGCTGAGCCTCGGCGCCACAATCATGCCGATCGCGCGCGGGGCGCTGCGACTCGCCGTGGATCCCTACGTGGAGAAGGATGGGACGCAGAACCATTTCCCGAGCGACACCGATTTCTCGTTTCACAATGCGACCAAGTACGGGACGACGGCGCAGCTGACCTTGGCGCCGAGCGTCTCGCAGACGGTCACGTTAGGCGGCGAGGCGGCGGAGACGCAGGTCCAGTCGGACATTCTCGGGCGGCCGCATCTCGAGGACGAGGGGTTGTACGCGCAGGACGAAGCGGCGATCGCGTCGCGCTTCACGGCAACGGTGGGCGTGCGGATGGATGCGCACCAGGCGACCGGTTCGTCTAACGAGACGACGCTCAGTCCGAAGTTCGGTCTGGCGTATCGTGTGTCGCCGACGTTGAGTCTGCGGGCAAGCGTGGCGCGGGGCTACCGGGCCGCGGCGGCGATCGAGCAGTTCGTGAATTCCCGGCAGAGCGGGATTCCGGTGCACCCGAATCCTGGTTTGCACGGCGAGACGGCGTGGTCCACCGAGTTGGGCGCGACGGCAACGGTGACGCCGTGGTTCTGGGTGGATGGGGCGGTGTACGAGAGCGATTATCACGACCTGATCGGACCGGGGATCATTCCGGACAGCGGGTTCGTGTTCCAGTTCCAGAACGTGCAGCGGGCGCGGGTGCGCGGCGTCGATGTGGGCACGAAGACGACGATCGTGCCGAACGTGTTCGACGTGGCTGTGAACTACACGTTCCTGGACACGTACGATTACGAGTTCAAGGGCCCGTTGCCGTATCGATCGCAGCACTACGCGACGGCGTCGTTCAACGTGCTCGGCGGCCTCACTGGGTTGGACATCAGGTATCGCAGCCGGGTGGAGCGGGTGTTGCTGTTTCCGGCCGATCCGCGTGGGCCGATCACGCTGGTGGATTTTCGCGCGGGGGCAAAGGTGTTCGGCTCGTTCGTGCAGGCGAAGGTGTCGAATCTCTTTCAGGACAAGTACGTCGACGTGATGGAGCGGACGCCGGGCGCGCCGAGGACACTGTTCCTAACGGTGCTGAGATCATTCTGAAGGCGGACAGGGCGCGGGCAAACACGGAAACGGCGAGGACGAAAGGCGGACACCGCGAGGACGAAAGGCGGACACGGCGAGGACGAAAGGCGGACACCGCGAGGACAAACGCGGACACGACACGGACCGCTCGGCTGCGCGGGGCCGCGACGTTGCGCAACCCAGGGGCGTTGGCCTTCAGTTAGGCAGCTCGAGTTCCGACCCTCATCAATCGAGAGAAGGCCTCGTTGTTATCTCGGGCTCGCCGCACGCGTCGATGGCCAACCGCGTCGGCTAGGGATCAGCGGATACCGCAGATGCGTCACGCCGATGCCCGCGATCACTTTCGGGTTGCCAAGGACTGCCGGAGTGCCGACGAGGTGGTCGAAGAGTCGAATGCCCGAGCCAAGCAGAACCGCAGCAAGGTCCACCTGCAGCTCATCGATGAGGCCGGCGTTGAGGCACTGCTGGATCGTGTCGGCGCCGTGCACGCCAACGGACTTGTCGCCGACGGCGGCCTTGGCTTGCTTCACGGCGCTTTCGACACCGTCGGTCACGAAGTGGACCGTCGAGTTGGGACGCGGCCAGCCGGCGGGAATTCGATGCGTCAGCACGAATGCCGGTCCCCACGCGTGATTTCCACCCCAACCTTCGGCGACATCGAATGTGCGTCGACCGGTGACCATCGCACCGAGTCCAGCCGTGAGACCCCGCAGATGCTCGGCGCTCGGTGCGGACACCCTGAACGTCATCGGGTCCGATCCTCCGGTCTCGAATTCGACGTCCCCCGATGTGAAGTACCAGTCGAATACTTCGGACACGCCATCGTCGCGGTCGGCGACGTATCCGTCGAGCGACATGGACATGATTGCTATGACCTTGGACATTGTGATGTTCCTGGTGATGGCGGAAGACGGGATGCGGCAGCAGTTCAACGGCGGATCCGACATAAATTAGGCTACTAACGCCCGGTGCGTCAGGAACGGCCGGCTACGTTTTGGGAAAGAGAAATTGCAGCATGGGACGCACCAGACCCGCCCAGGCCGCTTCATTGTGCGGCGCGCCCTCGACTTCCACGTAGTCGAGATCTATGCCTAACGTCCACCCCTTGACCTCCAGCGCGCCGCGCACGCGCCGCGCTGCCTCGACCACACCTTCGCCTTCCGCGGTGCCCGTGCTGAGCCAGATCTTGGTCGCCGGCTTCGCCCTGAGCGCCCGGATCCGCCGCACGATGAACCGGTTGTCCCACCATACCGACGGCGACAACACCGCCAGCTTTCCAAACACGCTCGGGTGAATCAGGCCGAGGTACAGCGACACCAACCCGCCGAGCGATGACCCACCGAGGCCGGTATCGGCGACGTCGGGCAACGTGCGATAGGTCGCGTCGATGAAGGGCTTGAGCTCTTCCACCAGCATCCGCCCGTAGAGCAGCGCTTTCCCCCCCGCCCGTCTGGCGGCATCGCGCGTCGGCGTGTATTCGTCGATGCGATAGGCCCCGGCATTGTAAATGCCGACGATGATCGGCTGCGTGATCGCACCCTCGCGCGCCAACGCGTCCGACGTCTCATCCATGCGCCACTCGCCGGCAAAACTCGTGGCTGCGTCGAACAGATTCTGCCCGTCCTGCATGTACAACACCGGATATTTCTTCGTCCCGTCCGTGTGGTAGCCTAACGGCAAATGCACCAGCACGTCGTGCGGCGCCGAGACATAGCGCGACGCGAACGCCGGATGCAAGCGGAACGCCCCCGTCAACGTCGTTGGGCGGCGCCGAGTCTCGTCGGTCATGGTCGTGTAACGTAACGCCCCGGAGTCACCATACGTGCGCCGCGAATACCACCAATGGTTGAGCCCCTCACTCGGCCGCCCTATGGAGCTGCTCCGCTTCGGACACGCGGGCGCGCGTGTCCTCGTGTTTCCCACGTCCATGGGGCGCTTTTACGAGTGGGAAGACCGCGGCATGCTCGGCGCCCTCGGAGATCAGATCGACAACGGCTGGATCCAGGTGATCTGCGTCGACAGCGTCGACGCCGAGAGCTGGTATGCGAAGTGGCGTCCGCTCTGGGAGCGCGCGGCACGACACGAGCAATACGAACGATACCTGATCGATGAGGTCCTGCCGCTTTTGCGACAGAACCCGAACCCGTTCCTCATCACCACAGGCGCAAGCTTCGGCGCATACCACGCGGTCAACTTCGCGCTCCGGCATCCGAACCTCGTGGGCCGCACCATCGGACTCAGCGGCCTCTATGACATCAAGGAAATGACGGGCGGATGGTCCAACGACACGATCTACTTCAACAACCCGTGCGATTTTCTCGTCCACGAGCACGATGAACCGCGGCTCGCCGCGCTCCGGCGGCTCGACATCATTCTCGCCGTCGGTCGAGACGATGCGGCGCGCGCCAACAACGAATACCTGTCCACCGTTCTTTCGGCGAAGCATATTCCGCACGCCCTTCGCATCTGGGACGGATGGTGTCACGATTGGCCCTACTGGGTCGAGATGATCCGCCGATACATCGGCGGCAACGCCTGAAGACGGGAGCCGGGCGATGGTGCGCAAGGTCGGATTGCTCGTTGGGCGGGAATGGTCCTGGCCGCCGGCGTTCATCGATCGCGTCAAACAGAAAGACGCCGGCGTCGAAGCGGAGCTCGTGCAGCTCGATGCGACGCGCATGGATGAGCCGTGTCCATACGCGGTGATCGTCGACCGGATCTCGCACGAGGTGCCGTACTACCGCAGCTACCTCAAGTACGCCGTGCTGCAGGGCGTGACGGTCATCAACAACCCGTTCATGTGGACGGCCGACGACAAGTTCTTCGGCGCGACGCTCGCCACGAAGCTCGGCGTCGCCAGCCCGAAGACGGCCGCGCTGCCTAACAAAAGCTACGTGGCGGGCATCAACCACGACGAGAGCCTGCGCAACCTCCGCTACCCGATCGACTGGAAGGGGCTCATCGAGTACGTCGGCCTTCCGTGCGTGCTCAAGGATGCCCACGGCGGCGGATGGAAAGACGTCTATGTCTGCCGGTCGCTGGACGAGCTGATCCATCATTACGACGCGTCGGGCCTGCTCACGATGGTCGTGCAGGAGTTCATCGAATGGGATCAGTTCGTGCGGTGTCTCGCGATCGGCCAGGAACACGTGCTGCCCATGAAGTACGATCCGCGCGAGCGGAAGTACCACGTGGACCACGCCCACCTGTCGCCAGCGTTAGGCGAACGCATCGTGCGCGACACGCTCACGCTCGTGCGGGCGCTGGGCTACGACATGAATTCGCTCGAATGGGCCGTGCGCGATGGCGTGCCGTACGCGATCGACTTCATGAATCCCGCGCCGGACATGGACATCTACTCGCTCACGCCCACGTACTTCGAGTGGGTGGTGGAGCACATGGCGGACCTGGTCATCCGCCTGGCCAGGGAGCCGCGGCCCCAGGCGCGCGAGCTGAGATGGGACGGCCTGCTGGCCGCCGGCCGCCGACTGCCTAACGCAGCGGCGATCTGACATGCGCGCTCGGCGGCCCAACGCCTCACGCGCGAACCGTTTTGACGTCGTAGCGCCGGAACGCGGTGTCGGCGGTGAGAATCGGCAGCTCCTCGAGCTGCGCCTGCGCGACGAGCAACCGGTCGAAGGGATCGCGATGATGCCGCGGCAGCGTCGCGACGTGCAGGGTGTGTCTCGCCAGCACCGGGAGTGCGGTGACCGCGGTGCGCACCATGAGTCGCGGAATGTACGCTGCCAGCGTCTCGGGCAGCGTCAGCGTGCCGAGCGCGAACTTGATCGCGATCTCCCACGTGCTGGCCGCCGAGAGCACCAACTCGTTGTCCGCGGCGATGACAATCGAGCGGCCCTTTTTCGAGAGCCGCTCGGGTGCCGCCACCATCCAGAGCCAGACGTGCGTGTCGAGCAGAACTCTCACGACTCGAAGGCGTCGAGGAGCTCCGGCGGGAGCGGCGCACGATGCGTACCCGGTGCGTTATGACGCTTCGGCGCGCCATCGAACGGTACCACGAGCTGCTCACCCCCGAGGTCGCCGCCGAGAGCCAGGCGCTGCTCGACGAGCAACTGCTGTCGCGGGGGCTGTTCTTCGGCGACCGCGCACTCTGCACCGTCCTGCGGCCGCGCCTTTTGTTAGGCGAACAGTACGGATACGTCCAGCAACGGTGCGCGCTGCTCCTCGCGGCGTTCGCCCGCGCGCTCCGCGCGGCGCTCGGCGATCCCGCCGTGCTCGATCAGTTCGGACTCGAGGATTGGGAGCGCACATTGGTCGAGTTCGATCCCGGGTTTCGTGAGGCGAGCCCCACCTCGCGCCTCGACGCGTTCTACGACGCCGATGCGGGCCCTCTCTACTTCACCGAGTACAACGCCGAGACGCCCGCGGGACTGGCGTACGGCGACGCGCTCTCCGATGCGTTCCTGGCGCTGCCGGTCGCCGGCGACTTCCTGCGCGAGTACGAGCTGCGTCCGCTTCCCGCGCGGCACGGCGTGCTGTTCCCGCTGCTCGACTCGTTCCGCAGCTGGCGCGGCGCGCGCGAGCAGCCGCGCATCGCGATCCTCGACTGGCGCGAAGTGCCCACCTACAACGAGTTCATGCTGTTCGAGCGCTACTTCCATGCGTTAGGCATCCCGTGCGTGATCGCCGACCCGCGCGAAGTGGCATACGACAACGGGCGCCTCGTGTGCGGCGACTTCCACATCACGCTCATCTACAAGCGCGTGCTGCTCAGCGAGCTCGTGGCACGCGGCGGCATCGACCATCCGGTGATCCGCGCGGTCCGCGACCGCGCGGCGTGCATGGTGAATCCGTTCCGCTGCAAGATCCTGCACAAGAAAGCGAGCCTCGCCGTCCTGAGCGACGAACGCAACGCGCACCTCTTCACCGCCGAGCAGCGCGACGCGATCGACGCGCACATCCCCTGGACTCGCGTCGTGGCCGAGCGCACCACGGTCTATCAGGGCGACCGCATCGACCTGGTGCCGTGGATCGCGGCCAATCGCGACACGCTGGTGCTCAAGCCCAACGATGAATACGGCGGGAAGGGCATCGTCCTCGGCTGGGAGGTGGACGACGACACGTGGTCGGACGCCGTCGCGTCCGCGCTCGAGGCGCCGTCGATCGTCCAGCGCCGCATCCGGCTGCCGACCGAGCCGTACCCCAGTTTCGTCGATGGATCCGTGCAGTTTACCGACCGGATGGTGGATCTGGCGCCCTTCGTTTCCCATGGCCGATACGTCGAGGGCTGCCTGACGCGGCTGGGCACCACACCGCTGCTCAACGTGACGGCGGGCGGCGGGTCGACCGTTCCGACATTCGTGACCGCCCGCCGTTAGGCATTCGAGGGTAGCCATGCAACAGCCGTCGCTCACGTTAGGCGTAGAGGAAGAATATCAGATCATCGATCCGGAGACGCGCGAGCTCCGGTCGTACATCACCGAGATCCTCGCCGGCGACCACCTGGTGATGGAAGAAGTGAAGCCGGAGCTCCACCAGTCGATGGTGGAGATCGGCACCAAGGTCTGTCGCACGCCGGGCGAGGTGCGCTCCGAGCTCGTGCGACTGCGCGGGACCGTGATGCAGCTCGCCGCTCGCAACGGGCTCAAGATCGCCGCCGCCGGCACGCACCCGTTCTCCAGCTGGATCACGCAGGAGATCACGCCGCTCGAGCGCTACATGGGCGTCAAGCAGGACCTGCAGGATCTCGCCCAACAACTGCTCATCTTCGGGACGCACGTGCACATCGGCATCGAAGACCGCGACTTTCTCATCGACGCGATGAACGTCGCGCGCTACTTCGTCCCGCACGTGCTGTGTCTGTCCACCAGCTCGCCGTTCTGGATGGGCCGCATGACCGGCCTCAAATCGTACCGGAGCGTGATCTTCCGGAATTTCCCGCGCACCGGGATCCCGCCCGAGATGCACGCGTGGTCCGACTACGAAGCGGTGCTCGACGCGCTCGTGCGCACGCACTGCATCCCCGACGGGTCCAAGATCTGGTGGGACGTCCGGCCTAACTGGAGCTATCCGACCCTCGAGTTCCGCGTCTGCGACGTGTGCACGCGCGTCGAGGAAGCGGTGTGCGTGGCCGCGATCCTGCAAGCGATCATCGCGAAGCTGTGGAAGCTGCGCCGGGACAACCTCACGTTCCGCACGTACCCGGGGTCGTTGCTCGAGGAGAACAAGTGGCGCGCCGTCCGCTATGGCCTGAGCGGGAAACTCATAGATTTCGGCAAGGGCGAAGAGTTGCCGGCCTCGGATCTCATTCGTGAGCTGGTGGGTTGGTTCATCGACGACGTGGTCGACGATCTGGGGACGCGCGCCGAAGTCGAGTACGCGTACACGATTCTCGCCAACGGCACGAGCGCCGATCGCCAACTGGCGACGTTCAAGCGCACCGGGGACTTGAAAGACGTGGTCGACCAGTTGGTCACAGAGACGGCTGAAGGGGTAGATTGTTAGGACAGGGAAGCGCCTCGCCATGGAGACACGTTCTTGCCAGCATCGCGGCCGATAATCGGCATCACGACACAGACCCTGGAAGCGATCCCCGACGAGCTGCCGCGCTGCTGGGTGATGAGCCAGCGGTACGTGCAGGCCATGGCGGAATCGGGAGGGGTGCCGTGGATCATCCCGCTCATGCCCGACGATCCGGACACCATGCGCAGGATCTACGAGCAGTTGGACGGTCTGCTGCTGCCGGGCGGTGTCGACATCGATCCGCGCACCTATGGCGCGTCCCGTCTCGCGGGGTGCGGGCGCACCGACATCGACCGCGATCGCGCCGAAGTCATGCTCACGCGATGGGCGATGGACGATGCCAAGCCTGTGTTAGGCATCTGCCGCGGAGTGCAGCTCATCAACGTCGCCGCCGGCGGCACGC
>DAHUXU010000392.1 GCA_027307005.1 Gemmatimonadota bacterium | reverse complement strand
TACCAGGCGCCGTCCCTCGAAGCAAAGGGCGACGCGGTGTCTGCAACGCGCATGAAGTTGTTCGGCGCGCTCGAGCCGAGCGGCGTCAAGCCCAAGGAGATTGTAGGCGGGGCCAGTTTCGGTCTCTAGCGGCAAGGTAAGCCAGGCCGCTCGACGCCCATCAGTGCGGCCGACATCCGGAGTGGAACGGTGTGGTGCGGTTCGTCTCATCACTTTCACTGGAGGGTCATATGCGAAACGAAGAGCGGATTTATGAGGCGCCACGGTTGATCGAGCGTGGCGATGCCGTGCTTGCAACGCGCAGCAGGAACACACTACCGCACGAGCCTTCGGGCGCGCCGCTGCAGGGCATTGCAGGAGACGTGGGGTTCGGGCTCTAGCGGCCCGAGCGCGCGGCCGGTCCGATTACCGGCGGGCGCGGTGTCCTGATGCACGACGGGCGTGTGCCGGCCGGCACACGCCCACCGCCTAACGCAGCGTGTCGGATGCGGCGTGACTCGACGAGTCGCTCAGATAGGTCCCGAACCATCGCACGAGGCGATTCAGGTAGTCGGTGACGTTGGCACGGCTGTATAGCATTGGGCCATGCCCTTCGCCGACATAGCGCACGTATTCGACGCGCTTGCCTAACTGGCGGAGCGCTTCGTAGGTCGCGTCCGCAAGGAACGATGGCACGCCAGTGTCCGCGGTCCCGTTGACCATGAGAATCGGCGTCGTCACGCGATCGAGATAGAAGTAGGCCGAGTTCTCGATGTATCGGTCTCGCCGCTGCCACACGGTCGCGCCCATCTTGCCCTGTCCGGAATCCGCCCAAGCCCAGCCATCCTCGGTTCCAGCCATTCCGATGATGCTCGAGGCCCCCGAGCTGCATTCTGCTGCTTTGAAGCGCGTCGTTTGCACGATGATCATGAGTGTCGAGAAGCAGCCATAGCTGAGTCCCATGATCCCGAGTCGTGCCGGGTCGGCGACGCCGAGCTCTATCGTCCGATTGATACCCGGTAGCACGGTCTTGGCCAGGTCGAGCATGGGCGTGCCTATGTGCTGCGGCGCATCGGGAACTAGCACTGCGTATCCGCGTGTCGTGAGGAGTTGTATGTAGTCACCGTAGAGCGGAATCACGCCGAAGTTGTTCGCGAACATCGACCAGTTTTCGCCGCCGTATTGATACGAGATCAGCGGATAGCGCTTGCCGGCTTCGTAACCCGCAGGCAGAAGCAGCGCGCCACGCAAGGAATCACCATCATCGCTGCGCCAGTAGATAAGACGCCGCTCGCCGAACACGTAGTCGTCGAGCTGCGGATTGATGTGCGTGAGGCGCCGCCGCTTGAGGAACGTCGGCTCCGCGACCCACAGGTCGCCCGGATGCGCCGTGCTCTCGCGCTGGTAGACGAGCGCGTCGGCCGCGGCTGCCATGCCCAACGCTGTGTGGCTTGCAACGGGGAGCCATTCGTCGTCCTCGTAGGCGAGCTTACTGACGCCGGTGCGTACATCGATGCGCGCGACGCCCACTTTCAAGGTGTGCTCATCGAGCGTTCGCACGAGTAGCGTGTCGCCGGCGTTAGACGGCCACGGTCGGTAAAAGGGATCGGTCGTGATGATGGCGACTACTGCGCGTCCTAGTACCCGACCCACGGGTTCAAGTCCGCCTCGTTGGGCGTTCACCCGCCAGAGCGCGCCTCCGCCCACCAGGAACAGGGTTGAACCGTTAGCACTCCACACGGGCGCGTGGAATGCCGTGCCGAGATCGACGTGCGCGCCCGGCGTCAGGTCGCGAACCGAGTCGTTCAGTACACCTGCGACGTAGCAGTCACCGGGTGGCAACCGTCGATCCGGTAGGTCCTGCAGGCCGTAGCTGTGGGGCTTGGTCGTGAACGCGATATGTAAGCCATCCGGCGACCAGCTAATCGTGGGTCCCCAAAAATTCGGAACGCGCCGTGCGATGATCCGTGTCGCATTGGTCCTCAGATCGGCGATGCCGATGTCGTAGACGAAGGTGACCTCGGGCGTGACCACCATGCCACTGAGTATCGTATAGGCGATCCGGTCGCCTGTCGGCGAAATCCAGTATCCCATGAATTGCGATCGCCGGACGATGCGCCGCACGGTGCCGTCTGAAATTCGCACGAGCGCAAGGTCCGCGATCAGTGCCGGGTTCGAGCCGCCATCGACGTGCGCCGTGTCGGAACGACCGATGTTGGCTGTGCGGACCTCCGCCGTCGGAGTGCTATCGTTAGGCAGCGCGAGCGTGGCGTCGGCAATGCTGTCGTCGGACTGCCCGATCGTGTCGCCTTCCGGAAGCACTTTCACGATCAGTGCCGCCCCATCGGGCGTCCATTCGGGCGATTCAAACATCACCCACGCCCGCGAAATCACGGAGGAGACGCGGCGCACCGTAGCTGTAGCGCGGTCCCACACCCAGAGCCGCGCCGCTCCGTCACGGTCACTGTAGAAAGCGAGCCGAGATCCATCCGGCGACCACACGCCATCCCAGCTATTCCCGGTGCGCCCGGTGAGATCTCGAGTGGCTCCCGTCTTGATGTCGGCGATCCACAGCTCGGCGCCCTCGGCGTAGCGCGGCGCGCCAGTCGAGAGAAAGTTGGGCGCATTCTCACTGTGACTTCGCCGCTTTCGTGGATCCACGATGGTGTACGCGACCCGGCGTCCATCAGCCGACACCGAGATCGGCGCATAGATCCCGAACGAGCGCGTAGCCAGCGCGTCCTGGATGGACAAGGGCTTGACCTGTTGCGCGCGAGACGCGGGAGTCATCGCGGTCAGGCATAAAATTGCCGCCGCGGTCATTCGATGCATGTGCATGCCGGAGTCACTCCAATATTGCGAGACGGGCGATCGGCCAGCCTAACGTTGGCCAGCGGTGCTCGTGCTGCGGGCGAGGATGCGAAACGCGGGCTCGAAATACCCATCCGGCTCGTCCGGCACGCCGCCATCAAAGCGGAATCGCAACACGCGTGGCGGCGTCGTGGCGCCGGGATGCAACATGCGTTCGGGGCCGGCGGCGAACACCCACGTCGCACCCACGCCGCGGCCACCGCTGTCGGCGTTCGCGACGCGAAAGTTCGTTAGGCCCATCGCATGCGACCAGTCGGTCTCCAGGCGGTCGACGACAACCGAGATCGGCCCATGCACAGTGAGGCCCGTCGGATTCTTCACCCGCATCGTGACCTCGAGCGTGCCGCTCGTGAAGTCGATCGCCGGGTCGCTCATGACGAAGGAGAGTTCCTGTGTGACATCCACACGCCCCGACGGCACGGGCGCGGCCGCCGAGCCGGCCATCTTCTGCTCGTTTTTGTTCCGCACCGCGGCCACGATCGCCGAGTCGACCGCGAAGGCGGTGTGCCAAAGCTGAAGCGTCCCCGTCGCGCCGTTGATCCACGCGGCGTGGAACACGCCATCGGCATCGGCAACGAGTCCCTGCGTGTCGCCGCCGTTCGGAAACCGCGTCGGGATGAACGCGGCGAGGCCAAAGCCGGGGCGCGGCCGGTCCGGTTCGGTCCAGTGGTCGTACTCGTACCAGGTATGGAGCACCCAGTTGCCCGGAGTGTTGACGCACGTCGGTGCGGTGCTCAATCTCTCGTTAGGCAGAAACGATGCGCCGCCATCGATGGAGATCGCGCCGTAGAGACGCCAGCAGCGGTTTCGCGGATCGTCGCGCCGGTCGTTCCAGATCACGCCAACGATCCCGTCTCTGCTGACGGCGAGTGCAGCGTTGCCTGGATCGTGGCCGGAGGTGTCATCGCTGACGATCGTGGTGTTCCAGGTCTTCCCGACGTCGCTTGAGTAGGCGAGCCGCACGACGTAGGCGCGGCGGGCGAGGTCCCAGTCTGTCCACACCAGATAGAGTCGGCCGCGAAACGTGCCTCGCGATTGATCGAGCGCCACGCGTGGCGCGCCGAGCGCCTGGCTATTTGCATAGTTCACCACCCAATGCGCGCGAGGGCCCTCGCGCATCGCGAAGAACGATCGCCCTCCGTCGTCCGAGACGAGGACTCGGAACGCGTTCGTCATCACCGAATCTTTCTTGAATCGCGGTATCGAGTCACGCATGTCGAGCCGACTGTTGAACGGCATGACCAGCACACCGTCGGGCGTGACCACCATGTCGGTTAGGACGCCTCGGATCGGCGCGCTTGGGTCAGGCCCGCCCAGATCACGCGAGATGATCGCCGGATAACTGAAGCTCCGGCCGCCATCGGTCGAGTGGCTGAGCAGGAAGCCGTTCTGGAGACCCGCTATGTATATCGTCGAATCGAGATCCGTACCCGTCGTATCGAACGCCATGAACGGACGGTCGCGGTAATTCATCACTTGCGGGCGCTCCCACGTGCGTCCACCGTCAGTCGACCGGCTGACAGCAGTCACCGAGCGGCCGGCCTGTTGCGTTCCGACACCGAACAGCGCCGTTCCATCGCGCGTGATGTAGACGATGGGATCGCCACCCAAAGCGAGCATGCTGTCCCGCGGAGCGATCCGTGATTCCATCCAGTGGCGGCCGGCATCGAACGTCGCGTACACAGCCGCCCCCAGTCGGCCATCGGCGAGCCCGAGCATCGAGGCGGCGATCATGTGTCGTGAATCGCGCGGGTCGACAGCGAGAAAGCTTTCGACGTGCGGCCGGTGGGGATGCGCTACGGAGATCTGCTGCGACTCCACGACCCGTATCGCCGGGCCTCCCTGGCCGAAAACTGCACCGGCCATGACGCACGTGCACAGCATCGCGATGATGACGCTCACTCGCATATACGCCAGATCCTCAGTTAGGTTAGCTCGCATGGACACCTCTGCCGATGCAAACGGCATCGGCTCAGTAGTGCAGCCGGAGACCGACCATCGAGGTGCGGCCCTGGATCGGTGTGATGTTGGTCAGCTCGCTCGCATTCGTGTTGGCAACGTTCTCGATGCTCACGAACGCCGTCGCAGTGCGCGACAGCACGCGAGATAGACTCAGGTTGAACTTTGTGAAGGCCGGATAGTCGGCCCAATAGTCGCGCAGCGTGCTGCGCGACGGGTCGGTGAAGAACGCACGATAGTCGTAGTTCGTGCGCGTGCCGACGTAGACCATGCCTAACGTGAGCGTCGTGTTCGCAAGCGCCGACCAGGCGAGGCTTGCGCCCGCCGTGTTGCGGGGAATGCCAAGCACTTGATCGCCGGGTTGCAAGTCGCCGGTGTACGCAGGCCCGAGGGCTTTGACGACACTCGTCGCGTGCGCGAATTGCGCGGTGGCGTTGACACGCCCCAGGTGGAGTCCAGCCTCGAGCTCGAGCCCGCGATTCGCGACCCGGCCGACGTTCTCGTACTGGCGCACCTGCGGGTCCTGGTTTCCATCGAGCAGCACGAACTGGATGAGGTCGGTCGCGGTCTGATTGTAGTACGTCGCGCTCAGCGTGGCACGGCCTAACGCTACGTCGACGCCGCCATCGAAGCCGCGTTGGCGTTCCGGGCCGAGTGACTCGTTCGCCAGCGTCTCGACGAACGCGTTCTTGGAGTAGTCCTTCTCCAACGGGCTTGGCGCGCGGATTGCCTGCCCGTAGGACGCACGCAGCTTGACCGTCGTACCGCCCAGCGTTCGTGCCCATGACGCGCCGAACCGCGGCGACACGGGGGTGCCGAGTCGGCTGCCAAAATCATTGTTGTGTTCGGCGCGCACCCCGACGGTGAAGAACAGTTGGTCGGCAACGTTCAGTTGGGCCTGCCCGAACACGCCGGTGTTCGTCGTGATGCTGCGCGTCGCGTCAATGGGCGCCGTCGAGTCAGTCACGATCTCACCCGAGTTGGTGACGGCTCCGCTCGAGCTGAACTGATTGATCGTGTATTGGTAGTAATCGATGCCCGCCGTCACCGCGCCTGTGAGCGAGGCCGAAATCGGCAGGCTCAGCGACGTGTTGTATCCGACCGACATCTTTCGCAGCTCCCCGACGTAGATGAACATCAGGCTGTCATCCGGCGTGGTGAACCGGGGGCGCGAGTTGTGATCGTCGAACGACAGGCCGTCCACGCCCAACGTCAACGTGTGCCGCCACCGCGGCGCGGCATCGAACGTCAGGCGCGCGCCCAATGTGGACTGGCGGTACTCCTGCGGCTCCACCGTCGGCAGCGGGCTCGAGAAGCCGGCGGCGACGAGAAACGGCGACGCAGCGGTCGCTTCCTGTGTATTCACGAATCGGCCGGACAGGTCCAGCGACAACTTGTCTTGCGCGATGTGGACAGCGCCAAACGCACTCGGCGTGGAGAGATAGTAGTACGGGACCCAGTCGCCCGTGTGCGTGAAGGACCCTCCAATCGTGTAGCTCGCAGACGGCGTCCCGCCGTTGACCGTCGCGGAGTACGCCTGACGCAGCGTGCCGCCGCTTTTGTACGGGCTCTGCACGTCGCCTAACGATACGTTCAGATTCAGCTCGGGCCGGTCGAGCGCTGCGTTGCCGTGCTTCGTGAAGATCTGCATCACGCCGCCGATCGCGTCCGAGCCATACAGCGTGGCCGCCTGCGGGCCGCGAATGATCTCGATCCGGTCGACGCTCGCCGGGTCGATCATCGAGAAGTTATCGGACGCGACTTCGATGCCGTCGACGTACACCTTGATAGGCGAACCAGCGGCCAGCGAGCTCGCGCCGCGCACGCTGATCTGGTCCTGCTCGGCACTCGGTCCGTTGTCGAAGGCGAGCGCGGTCGGCACGTACATACGGATCGCCTGATCGAGATGCCGGAATCCTTGTTGCTCGATCTGGCTTCCTTCCACGACCGTCACCGGCGTCGGAATGGCCTTCACTTCGGTCGGGAGGATCGTGCCCGTCACGATCACCTTGTCGAGGGTGCTCGTGGACGGCTGCAAGCGAATCGAGAGCGCCGTGTCCTGGCCGTCGGCGAGCGCAATCGTTTGGACTAACGGGACGTAGCCGATTCGTCGCACGACGAGCTCGTGCGTGCCGCTCTCGACATCCGTGAGCACGAAGCGCCCGTCTTCGCCGGTGAGCGTCGCGTGCGTCGTGTTGCTCACGGCGACGCTCGCCTGCGGGACGCCGCGGCCGTCTGCCGCGTCCACGACGCGGCCGGAGAGGCGGGCCGCGTGTGCCGCGGCGTCGGGCGCGCGGTCCAGCACGATCCGGTCGTGGCCAGCGAGGCGCGCGACGATGTGCGTCCCGCGGAGGGCCGCCTCGAGCGCCGTGGCGAGATCGGCATCGTGCACATCGATCGATGTCCGCCGGTCGACGTCCACGACATCGCGGCTGTACATGAGTGTGCGGCCCGTTTGCCGGGCGATATCGGCGAGGATGTCGCCTAACTTGGCGTCGCGGGCGACGAGCGTCACCTTGGCGCCGGCGCCGGCCGAATCCTGGAATCCCAGGACGTCGATGGCGGCGTCGGGCGCGAAGCGCGCGGCCGGCGCACGCGAGGCGCCCTGCGCGAGCAGCGGCGTGTGAGCGCCGATGATCGGGACGACGCACGCGGCGCGCAGGATGGTACGGCAGACGGCATAGACGCGCATGGATGTGCCTCCGGCCCGGGGGGCGGGCCCGTTGACGGTGGATCGAATTGTCGGGCGGAGATCGCCGAGTTTATTGCCTAACGATGGTTCGGAAGCGGGAAGAACCTGATGGAGCGCCCTCGTCGCTCGACGCGAACGTGCATGGGCACGGCGAGTGCGCGGACGATGGAGTCGAGCGGTTCGTCGCCGAAGGTGCCGGTGAACCGCCGGCGCGCGATCGCCGTGTCCGCGAGCGTGACATCGGCGTCGTACCACCGCGACAGCTCCGCGGCCACTTCGCCTAACGGCGTATCATCAAAAACGAGCGACCCGTGCATCCAGCCGAGGTACCGTTGGGCATCCACCGCGGTCACGTCGGCGCGCCCAACGCTGTCGACGCGCAGCATGTGGCCGGCGTTCATCGTGATGCCGGCCACCGCGACGCGTCCTGCCGCGACGACGACCTCGAGCCGCGCATCGTCGTTGTACTGCCGGACGAGAAACGCCGTGCCGACGTCGCGGACGACGCCGGTCCGCGTGCGTACTTCGAACGGGTGGGCCTCGTCGTGCCGGACATCGAAGTAGGCTTCTCCGTCGAGCGTCACCGCGCGGACGCCGGCGGTGAATGCGGCTGGGTACGTGATGCGGCTGTCGGCCGCGAGTTGCACGCGCGTCCCGTCGGTGAGCGCGATCACCGCTCGCTGTCCGCGCCGGGTCGTGACGCTCCGCATCGCCACGGCCGGCGCCGGCTGCGACAACAGCCGCGCCAGCGGACGCCACGACATCCGGACGCCTAACGCAATCAGCACCCCGGCCGCGAGCGCCCACGCCGCCATTCTCCGGCCGGCGCCGCCCGCCAGGCGAGCCGCGCGTTCGCCCCGCACCTGAACGATCCGCTCCCGGCGCCGCACCGACCGGAGGAGCCGCGGCCACGCGGCACGCGCATCAAATTCCCCGGTCCAGGCCTGTGGCTCGTCGAGCAGGCGCCGTACGGCCTCGATCACCCCGCGCCGCCCGTCATCCTCGGCCACCCACCGCGCGACGCGCTCGCGCTCGCTCGCGTTGCACTCGCCCAACACGAAGCGGCGCAGCAGATCGATGTCCATGGTGCGCCCAGTGAAATGCGGAAACGTCAGAGACTCACGCCTGCATAGGATCATGCCCCGTATGACGGACGAGGGTCGCGTGAACCCTGTATGCGGCGCGAGCCGTCAGTCGCCGAGCACGTCGGGCGCAAGCGACGCGCGCAACGCGTCCAACGCGCGCGTCATGTGCATTTCCACCGTCTTGACCGCGATGCCTAACGACGCCGCGATCTCGAGGTTGGTCAGCTGCCGCTGCCACCGCAGGAGAAAAACCTGGCGCGGCCGCGGCGGCAGCTCGTCCACCGCCCGCTGCATCGCCGCCGCCACCTCCGCCGCCGCAAGCCGGCTGTCCGCCTCGGTCGATGATGCGGGACCCGTCGCCTGCATCTCGCGGCTCGTCACGTCGAGCGATCTGCGCTCCACCAGCTCCCGGCGCAGATGGTCGATGGCCAGGTTCCGCGTCGCACTGAACAGGTACGCGCGCACGTTCCCGTGCACTTCCCAGCGCGCCCGCTGCGTCCAGATGCGGAGAAAGACGTCGCTCACCAGTTCTTCGGCGATCGCGCGCGACCGCACGAACCGGTACGCGTAGCGGCAGAGCACTTCGTAGTGCGCGCAGAACAGCACCCGGAACGCGCTCGCACTGCCGTCACGAACGGCCGCGACGATCGCACGATCTTCGCTGCCGGTGGTTGGATCGCCGCCGATTGGCTCGAGGGATGGCGTCATCACGATCTCCCGGCTGCCGCCTCGGGCGATGAGCGAACAATCGTCCGCGTCGCCGGAGCGGCACACGCTTCAGCCCATGTGCGCGAGATGGACAGTGTATGACGACGTATGACACGGCGCAAGGCGGCATACTTCGGGGAGCGATTCGTGTCGCGCCCAATCCTTGCGGAGCGCGGACACGTTGCTCCATTCCACTATGTATTCATTGGCAGCGCGCTGCCTCTGCCGGGTCTTCGCGGCCGGCGGGCAACCTTACGGGAGGTCCCATGGCGTCACACACGCAATGCACCCACCTCGGTCAGATCCGCGACGTCGAGCCCCGAACGCCGCAGGGCTGCGAAGAATGTCTCGCCACCAACGGATGGTGGGTGCATCTTCGACTGTGTCTCGAGTGCGGCCACGTGGGCTGCTGCGACGACTCGCCGAGCAAGCACGCGACCAAGCACTACCACCAGACACATCATCCGATCATCCGGAGCTTCGAGCCGGGCGAGGATTGGGGCTGGTGCTACGTCGACCAGCTCGAGTTGACGCCGGAAGAACTTCACCGCTGAGCACCCGGCGCCGTCGCGCCGCGCCGTGCGCCTAACGCAACGCGATCATCCGAGGAGGAACCACCATGGCCGACGCGGGATCGTCAGACGCGTACGAGGAGCGTGAAGAAGCCCTCGATCCGCACCGCCGCGAAGAACGCCGCCGCGTACGACAGGAAACCATTGCGCACCTGGAGTCGCGCGGGGTGCACATCACCGGCTCCGAGAGCGATACCGAGATCGGCGATCTCGAGGATGCCGTCGAGCGCTTCGAGCAGGAGGTCGATGCGCACGGCGGCGATCTCTTCGTCGACACCGGAGCGGCGCGCGAGCCCGACGACCCGCTCTTCGTGCTGCCCAAGCGGCGCGGACACGAGCCGATCGCAGAATATCTGGGCCGGATCGACGAGGCGACGATGCGCGTGCAACGCCGCGGCCGCGACGAAGGAGGACGCGCCGGCCGGCATCGTTAGGCGCGCGTGACCCATCTGCTCACGATCACGCGGCGTCCGCCGCCGCCGGACGTCCCCGCGGTGGAGACGTTCCCATTCTCGGTGCCGGCCATCAGGACGCTGCCGGTGCTCGACATGTCGGCGCCGGTCACGTTTTTCGTGGGCGAGAACGGCTCGGGCAAGTCCACCCTGCTCGAGGGCATTGCGGCCGCGGCCTCGATTCCCTCCGTGGGCAGCGAGGACATCGAACGCGATGCATCGCTCGCCGCCCAACGACGGCTCGCACTGGCGTTGCGCCTGTCGTGGGCGCAGCGCACGTCGCGCGGGTTCTTCTTGCGCGCCGAGGATTTCTTCGGCTACACCAAACGATTGTCGCGCGAACGGTCCGAGCTGCTCGCCCGACTCCAGGACATCGAAACCGAGTATGCGGAGCGCTCGGCGTACGCGCGGGGCCTGGCCGAGATGCCGGTGCGGACGTCGCTCGCCGAAATGGAAAAGCGCTACGGCGTCGACCTCGATGCGAACTCGCACGGCCAGAGCTTCCTCAAGCTCTTTCAGGCGCGGTTCGTTCCGGCGGGACTGTATCTCCTGGACGAGCCGGAAGCGGCGCTCTCACCGCAGAGCCAGCTCGCCTTGCTCGCGATGATGTTCGACATGGTACGCCAGGACGGACAGTTCATCGTCGCCACGCATTCGCCGATCGTGCTCGCGTTTCCCGGTGCGCGGATCTACAGCTTCGACGTGAATCCGGTGACGGCACTTTCGTACGAGCAGCTCGAGCACGTCGCGCTCACGCGCGAGTTTCTCGCCAGCCCGGAGCGTTTTCTCCGGCATCTCGAGTGAGCGACGGATTCACGAGCACGTGCGGCACGTTCGGCGCAACGCCATCGATGCGTTGGGCGCTCAAGAGGTCGCTGCGTCCGTTCCACGTCTCCGCGCCGTGCGGCTCGCGACGCGTATCCCAATAGATCTCGAGACCGTTGCCGTCCGGATCGGCGAAGTACATCGCCCAGCTGATGCCGTGATCGACGGCTGCGACGGGAATGCCGGCGGCATCGAGCGTGTGGTATGCCGCGGCGAAGCTCTCGCGATCCGGCACTTCGAACGCCAGATGAAACAGTCCGACGGCGTGGCGTGGCGTGCCGGGCGCTGCCGTGCCCAGCGCCTGCAGCGCCAGATCGTGATGCAGCGTGCCGCCGGAGAGAAACGCGAATTGGCTGCCGACGCGCTCCGTAAGGCGGAGTCCGAGGAACTGCGTGTAGAACGTGATCGCGCGCTCGAGATCCCGCACTTTGAGATGCGCGTGGCCGAGCGTCACTCGGAAAGCGTTCATGCGAGCACCACTGCGTTGAGGTCACCGGTGCGTGCGGGGAATATAATGAGACCGCGTCGACCTTTCGCCAGTGCTATGCGTATTTTTGACGCTCGAGCGTCATGACCGGCATCACACGGCCCGGTCTGAATCGCGCGGGCATGCTCGCGATTTCGTTCGCGGGATTCTGCACGTTTCTCGATCTGTACGCGACACAGCCGTTGCTGCCGCTGTTCGAGACGTTGTTCCACGCGACCAAGGCAGAGGCTGGTCTGACGGTCAGCGCGTCGACGATTGCGGTGGCCGTGGTCGCGCCCTTTGTCGGTGCGCTGGGCGATCGCGCGCGCCGCAAGAGCGTGATCGTGCTGGCGATCGTGGCGCTGGCGATCCCGACGCTGCTTGCGGCGACCTCGCCCGGGCTCGGCGCGCTGGTCGTCTGGCGGTTTCTGCAGGGTGCGACGACGCCCGGCGTGTACGTGATCGCGCTCGCGTACGTGACGGAGGAGGCGGGCCCCGGCCGCGTGGGGACGGTGATGGCGGCGTTCGTGACCGGCACGGTGTTAGGCGGATTGAGCGGCCGCATTCTCACGGGACTGGTGGCGGCGCACACCGGCTGGCGCGCGGCGTTCGTCGTGTTAGGCATCGTCAACCTCGCCGGCGCCGCGGCCACCTGGCGCTGGCTCCCGCCCTCCCGGCACCACACGCCGCGGGTGAAGGGCGCCGGACCCGCGGCGCCGTTCGCCCGGCTGCGCGACCGGCGCCTCGTCGCCACGTACGCGATCGGCTGCAACGTGTTGTTCACGCTCGTGGCGCTGTTCACGTACGTGACGTTCTATCTGAGCGCGCCGCCGTTCTCGTTAGGCACGGCGGCCGTGAGCGGCGTGTTCGCGGTCTACGTCGTGGGCGCCATCGCCACGCCGATCGCCGGGCGGTACATCGACCGCGTCGGTCCCCGGGTGGTGATTGTGGCCGCGCTCATCACCGGGATCGCGGGCGCGCTGCTCACGTTGGGCCACGTGCTCGCGCTCGTGATCGCCGGGCTCGCGATCGCGTGCACCGGCACGTTCGTGTGCCAGGCGGCGGCGACGAGCTATCTGCGCATCGCGTCGCCGCCCGAGCTGCGCGCGCTCGCGTCCGGTGCGTACGTGACCGTGTACTATCTGGGCGGCAGCGTCGGCGGGGTGCTGCCGGGACTCGTCTGGGAACATGCGGGTTGGGCGGGATGCGTGACGCTCGTGGTGGCGTCCCAACTCATCGCCGCCGCGCTCGCGCTTCGGTTCTGGGCTCCGCCGCCGGCGCAGTTCGAGGCGGCCGCGAGCTGACGCCGCCGCCACTGGCATCGGCGCTGAACGACGGTCACATTCGCGTGGTGTCCCGTTGAGCGTTTCCGCAACGTGATGGCTTCGGACCGGAGAACTGCATGACATCGACGCTTCCTGCGTCCACCCTGTCGCCCCGAGAGCACGCCGCGCAGCTGCGCGACACCGTCGTCGGATGGCGGCGTCATCTGCACATGCATCCCGAGCTCTCGTATCACGAGGAGCAGACGGCGCAGTTCGTCTACGACACGCTGCGCGCGATGGGCGGATTCGAGTTGACGCGCCCGACCAAGACGAGCGTTGTCGCGCGGCTGCGCGGCGTGCACGACGGACCGGTGCTCGCCGTTCGCGCGGACATGGACGCCCTGCCGATTCTCGAGACGAGCGAGGTCGAGTACGCCTCGCAGACGCCCGGTGTGATGCACGCCTGCGGACACGACGGCCACACCGCCATGCTCCTCGGCGCCGCCACTGCGTTAGGCCAGGTGCGCGAGCGCCTCCACGGCGAGGTCCGCTTTCTCTTCCAGCACGCCGAAGAGCTGTATCCGGGCGGCGCCGAAGAGATGGTCGCCGCGGGAGTCATGGCGGGTGTGGACATGGTGAACGGTTCCCACCTCTGGCTGCCGATGGAGTTCGGCAAAGTGGGTGTGGCATCCGGTCCGCTCATGGCGTCGCCGGACGTGTTCGATCTCGTCATTCACGGACGCGGAGGACACGCGGCGGCGCCGCACGAAACCGTGGACGCGATCGCCGTGGCCGCGCAGGTGGTGACGAACCTGCAGCACATCGTCTCGCGCAACGTGGATCCGATCGAGCGCGCGGTCGTGTCGGTGACGCGCATCGCGGGGGGCACGACGTACAACGTGCTGCCCGGTTCGGTCGAGCTCGCCGGCACGATCCGCACGTTCGACGCCGGCCTGCGCGATGCGATCCCGGTGCTGTTCGATCGCATCGTGCAGGGAGTGACGAGCGCGCACGGCGCGACGTACACGCTGAAATTCGATCGCGGCTACCGCCCGGTGGTCAACGAAGCCCGGGCGACGGCGTTCCTGCAGCGGGTGGTCGAGCGAACGTTAGGCGCAGGCGCGGTGGTCCAGGCCAGGCCGACCATGGGCGGCGAAGATTTCTCGGCGTACCTCCAGAAGACGCCGGGCTGCTTCTTCTTCATCGGCGCGCGCAACGAAGCGCGCGGCATCGTGCACCCGCACCACCACGAGCGCTTCGACATCGACGAGCGCGCGCTCGAGTCCGGCGTCGCGATTTTCGTGGGCGCGGCGCTCGAGTATCTGAGCGGAGCGCGCGCCGCGTGAGATGGTACCGATGGCTGGCCGTCGTGCCCGCCATCGGGATGTTGGGCGGCGTACCGTTCGCCAACCGGGTCACGCCGTACGTGCTCGGCCTGCCGTTCCTGCTGTTCTGGGTCACCGCGTGGGTCGTGCTGACGTCGGTGATCATGTGGATCATCTACGTGCTCGACCGGGCACGTGAGCCGCGCGGCGAGCGCGAGCGGCCGTGAATCCGGCGCTGCTGCTCATCGGGATCAGCTTTTTCGCCGCGCTTGCGTTAGGCATCCGCGCGCGGCGCGGCCACGCGATGACGCTCGAGCAGTGGAGTGTCGGCGGACGCGGCTTCGGCACGGTGCTCGTCTTCGTGCTCATGGCCGGCGAGATCTACACCACCTTCACGTTCCTCGGCGGCAGCGGGTGGGCGTACGGAAAGGGCGCGCCCGCATTCTACATTCTGTGCTACGGGACGCTGGCGTACGGCATGTCGTATTTCCTGCTGCCGGTGATCTGGCGCTACGCCAACGCGCACGCGCTGGTCTCGCAGGCGGATTTCTTCGTGCGCAAGTACGAGAGCGAAGCGTTAGGCGTGATCGTCTCGCTGGTGAGCGTCGCCGCGATGATCCCGTATCTGGTGCTCCAGCTCAAAGGCCTCGGCATCATCGTGTCCGAAGCATCGGTCGGCGCGATCTCGGCCGGCCCGGCGGTGTGGGCGGGCAGCGTCGTGTTGGTGATCTACGTGGTCGTATCGGGCGTGCGCGGCTCGGCGTGGACCGCCGTACTCAAGGACATTCTGATCCTGGCCGTCGCGCTGGTGTTGGGCATCTACCTGCCCGCGCAGCTGCACGGCGGGTACGGCGCCATGTTCGCCGACATCAATCGCGCCCATCCCGGCTTCCTCATACTGCCGCGCACCGGCATGAGTCCGGCCTGGTTCATTTCGACCGTCGTGCTGACTGCGTTAGGCTTCTACATGTGGCCGCATACCTTCGGATCGTGCTACACGGCGCGCAACGAGAACGTGTTCCGGCGCAATGCGGTGGTGATGCCGCTCTACCAGTTGGTGCTGCTGTTCGTCTTTTTCACGGGGTTCGCGGCGCTGCTCGAGGTGCCGGGCCTCACGGGGACGTCGGTGGACCTGTCGCTGCTGCGCGTCACCGAACACGCGTTCGGCCCGTGGATGCTGGGCGTGGTGGGCGCGGCCGGCCTGCTGACGGCGCTCGTGCCGGGCTCGATGCTCCTCATGTCGGCGTGCACGATTCTGTCGAAGAACGTGTACGCGAAGCTGACGCCTCGCGAGATCCCGGAGGCCCGCGTGACGCGGCTCGCACGCGCCCTGGTGCCGGTGGTGGCGCTCGTTTCGGTGCTGCTGACCTTGCGCGGAGGATCGACGCTCGTGCTGCTGCTGCTCGCCGCGTACAACGTGGTGACGCAGCTCTTCCCGGCGCTGATGTTGTGTTTGCCTAACCGGCCGATCGCGACGCGTCAGGGCGCGATAGCGGGGATTCTGGCCGGCGAGGCGACGGTGGCGGCGCTGACGCTCACCGGCGCGACGATGGGATCGCTCTTTCCATCGTGGCCGCCCGTGATCACCGATCTCAACGTCGGCATCATTGCGATGCTCGTCAACGTGGTGGTGCTGTTCGTGGTCAGTGGATTGACCGGTCGTCCCCACAGATCTCTGCAAACAAGTCCGTGAGGTCGAGGTCGAGCGATGCTTCGCCGGGCGCCGGTTCCCACGTCAGCCGCTCCTCGAGGACCTCCGGGCGCTCGTCATCGGGGCGCCAGCGTTCGACGAGCCGAGAGTCGATGTCGATGATCCAGTACTCGGGAACGCGAGCGCGCTGATATCGGCGTCGCTTGAGTTGGCGATCGTACCGCGCTGTTGACGGTGAGAGCACCTCGATGACGACCACGAGTTCGCTGATGTCGTTCCAGTCGCGCAGATGCCTGCCACTGGCGGTCCGATAGACGAACACGTCGGGCTGCAGTACTTCATCTTCGCCTAACGAGATGTCCGCGGGCGACGCGAGGATATGCCCGCCGCCAGTGCGCTCGAGGAACGAGTGGATTCTCATCGAGAGCTCGAAGACCATCACCTGATGAATAGCGCGGGGCGACGGCGTCACGACGAGCTCGCCGGAGATGAGCTCGTGGCGATTGCCGTCCTCGGGCAGGGCCCGCACTTCTTCCGCGGTCCAGCGGTGCGCAGCGGCTGGCATACCCATAAGGCTCCGCTCGGCTATAGAAAAAGGCAAGTGCTCACGCGCGCATGATGCCGCTGGCCCGCGTAAAGATCGTGAGCGAATCCTTCCGGTCATCATCGCTTCCTCGCACATTGCCGAGCCATGACGGATTTCGGTGGACTGTTTGACGTGACCGCGCATGGCGCGACGGCCGGCGCCTCGGGCGACGTGTCGGCAGCGCTGCGCGATCTTGCGAAGACGATACCCGTGTCCGGCGGCACGATGTACTTCCCGCCCGGCGACTACGCCGTTGCCGCCGACCTCGAGATCCCGCGCCACGTCGCGATGTGGTTCGTGAACGGCGCTCGGTTGGTCGCGCGCGCCGGCGCGACGCCGACGCTTTTGGTGCGCGGCGCGATCCAGGCCGGCCTGCACCAGATTTTCGGCGCCGGCCTAACGGTACGCTTCGTGCCGCCGAACATCACCGGAGCGAACACGCGCTCGGCGCTCCTCTCCGATGTGGTGCCGGAGTGGTGGGGCGCGCGCGGCGACGGCGCGACCGACGACACACTCGCGCTGCAATCGTGCATCGACGCCTGCTGCGGATCGCCGTTCGAGCCGTTCACCACGCTGCCGGCCTCCGGCGTCGTGCTCCCGACCACGAAAGGACCGCCGCGCTGGGCCACGGCGCGCATGCGGTTAGGCGCGGGCGCCGTCTATCGGATCACGCAGCCGCTGCGCGTCGTGAGCACCGAGGGCTTTGCGATCACCGGCGCCGGCATGGAGAACTCGGTGATCCGTGCGCACGGCAGGCCCGCCGCGCGCGCGAGCGGCGGCTCCGTCAGCGCGATCGCCCGCGCCGGCGCCGCATGGCGCACCGACGAGCTGCGCGACATGTGGGTGTGCATGACGGGCGGCACCGGTGTCGGCCAGAGCGCGAAGGTCGCGAGGAACACCGCCGACTCGATCACGTTCACGAAGGCGGTGCACGTGGCGCCGAATGCGACGACGATGTTCGTCGTGCTCCCCGAGGCCGTGCTCGACCTGGACGGCTGCTTCGAAGGGTCGTTCGACCGATTCAGCGTCGAAGGTGCGTCCGAAGCTGGCGCGTACACCGGCATCTATTACCACCGCAATCCGGAGCTCACGGCGCGCGGGTCGTCGTCGACCAACTTCGCGTTCGTCAAAGTCGGCGGCCTAACGTGGGAGGCCGCGTGGCAGATCGGCGGCCTCGGCGACCGCTACGACAATTTCCAGGAGGACATTACCGAATTCCTGAATTGTCGCGCGCGCGGCGCCGGCGGGCCGGGCTACACCGGACCGTGGTATCGCAATGGTTGGGTCTTCGGCACCGGCACGTTCGCCAACAACCTGAACCACAACGTGCACGGCATCGACGCCGTGCGCTACGGATACAACGTGTCGGTGCGCGCGACCAACGTCGCGATCTACGGCGGCACGCTGCAGACCGCGGGGCAGGCCGACATCCAGATCGTGAACGGGTTGCAGGGCTACTTCACGGTGTCGGGGATCCGGTCGGAGGGGAGCCGGGCGTTCCTCGCGTATGCGTACAGCCCGTACAACGTCTTCTGGTCCATCCGCGTGGCCGACATCGAGATCGATTCGCCGTCGCTCGTGCCTAACGCAAACCAGTGCGAGGCCGGCGGCGACGTGATCACGACCGCCGCGCACTACACGGATCTGTCGGGCATCCGCGTGCTCAACCCGCCGATGGTGGTCAAGCAGTCGGCGACATCGGGGACGCGGACATCGATCACGAGAGCCGGCGCCGGCTGGGCGCCGCACCGGTTCGCCGGGTGGACGTGGGTGGCCACCGGCGGCACGGGGACGGGCCAGACGGCCGACGTGAGCGACAACACCGCCGACATGATCACCTTTCGCGAGCCGCTGGCCACCCCACCCGACGCGACGACGCAATGGGACGTGTTCGTGCGGCCGCTCATCCGCGTCACCAAGGATGGCGCGGTGCTGCGCGTGAGCGGAGTCGCGATGGCCGGCGGATCGATCGACAAGTCGCTGGTCGTGGCCGAGCACGCGTCGAACGTGCATGCGACGGTCGAGGGGTTTTGCGAGGTCGCGTATGCCGGAGCGACGGTCACGACGATGTGGCCGGGACCGATCGTGCTCGCGCCCCCCGGCGCGCCGGCGGGCGCATCGCTGTCGTTAGGCGAATTCGGCGCGCGGCCGGCGGCATCCCTCGCCCGTGCGGCCGATGGCACCGTGCAGGTCCCGGGCTCCGTGGTCGTCGGCGCCGGAGCAGCTGCGCGCCTCGGCTTCTTCGGTGCAGCGCCGGTGCCGCGGCCGCGCGTGTCCGGCGGGTCGACCGCTGACGCGCTCAGGAGCCTGATCGATGCGCTCGCGGCGCTGGGCCTGATCGGCGACGGTACGCGTTAGGCAATCAGAGACCGGCAACGTGGTCGGCGCGCGGCGCGACCGCGCCCGCCGTCGCGCGCCGTAGACTCGTGCGCAGCAACATCCACCCGATGATGCCCGCAATGACCGAAGAGGACAGGATGCCGAGCTTCGCGCTCTGCACGAGCGGCGATGCGCCGAACGCCAGTCCGGCGATGAACAACGACATCGTGAAGCCGATGCCGCCGAGCCAGCTCAGACTGTGCACGGCGCGCCAGGAGACGCCGGGTGGGAGCGCCGCGATTCGGCTGCGCACCGCGAGCCAGGAGAACAGCGTGATGCCGATCGGCTTGCCGAGCACCAGGCCGAGCACAACGCCGATGGTCACCGGTGTCGCGAGCGCCCCGCGCGCCTGTCCGCCTAACGGAAGGCCGGCGTTGGCGAGCGCGCACAGCGGCATGATCACGAACGCGACCACCGTCCGGAGCTCCTGTTCCAGGGTCACGAGCGGCGCCTGCGCCTGATCTCCGAGCTCCTCGAGGCGCGCGATCGCGTCCTGCTGTGCCGGGTTGGTCAGAATGCTCGTCGCCGGCCCGCAGGCCCGCTCGAATTCGTCCAGCGCTTCACGCCCGCGGAGCAGGAACTCGCCCTCGTCGATCCGCGTCCGCGCCGGAACGGCGATGGCGAGCAGAACACCGGCGATCGTGGCATGTATTCCGGAGTGCAACAATGCCAGCCAGAGCGCCACACCGAGCAGCGCATAGACGGCGCCGTGCCGCACGCCCGCGGCGTTGCACATGACGAGCAATGTCACGATTCCGGCCCCGACAATGAGATGCTCCCACTCGATATTCGCCGTATAGAACAGCGCGATGACGAGCACCGCGCCCAGGTCGTCCACGATCGCCAGGGCCGCGAGCAACACGCGGAGGCCGGCCGGCACGCCCGGACCCACCAGCGCCAGCACGCCTAACGCAAAGGCGATGTCCGTCGCCATCGGAATCCCCCAGCCCCGCGATGCCGCGGTGCCGTGGTTGATGACGGCATAGAGCGTCGCTGGAACGATCATCCCGCCGAGCGCCGCGGCGATGGGGAGCGCCGCGTGTCGCACAGTGGCGAGGTCGCCGACCAGGAGCTCGCGCTTGATCTCCAGGCCCACGAGAAAGAAAAACACGGCCATCAGGCCGTCGTTGATCCAGTGGTGCAGCGTCATCGACACGCCCCAGCCGGTGCTGCCGACGGCCACCGTTTGCTCCCACAAGCGGGAATAGCTGTCCGACCACGGGGAATTCGACCAGAGGAGCGCGACCGCGGCACAAGCTACGAGAACGAGACCGCTCGCCGATTCAGTCTGCGCGAATCGATGGAACGGTCCGACGAGCCGCTCGGCGAGCGGAATCGAGGTTGCGTTGCTCGGGCGACCGCTCTGAGCGATGCGCACGGAATCTCCGCCTAGCGTGTGGGATTCATTTGTGGTTCGACGTGCGCGCGGGCGATCCATTGCCTCTCGCGGCAGCACTCGTTTGCACGTTCGCTATCGCTGTCGGGGCCGCTCTTCTTCCGGCGCGCCGTGCTTCGCGCGTCGATCCACTTACCGCCTTGCGCGATGAATGAACGTCGACCTGCATAGCGTTGAACGCGGCAGACCTCGAGCGCATCACAACGGGCGATAATCGAGTCCGAGATCGAGCGCCGTCGTCGAGTGGGTCAGGGCGCCCACCGAGATGCGATCGACGCCCGTCTCCGCTATTGCCCGCACGCGCTCGAGCGTCACGCCGCCCGACGCCTCGAGCGGCACACGACCCGCCACGCGCCCCACGCACGCGCGCATCGCATCGAGCGACATGTTATCGAGCAGGATGACGTCCGCGCCGGCCGCGAGCGCGGCATCGACCTGCGCGACGTCGTCGCACTCGACTTCGACACAGATGCCGGGCCGCCCCGCCTCGCGCGCCCGGCGCACCGCCAGCGCGATGTCGCCGCCTAACGCAGCGAGGTGGTTGTCCTTAATCAGCACCGCGTCGGCCAGATCGGCGCGGTGGTTGACGCCTCCGCCGCACCGCACGGCGTACTTCTCGAGCGCCCGAAACGTCGGCGTCGTCTTCCGTGTGTCGTAAATGCGAGCCGCGGTCCCGCGCACGGCCTCCACGTACCGCGCGGTCAGCGTCGCCACCCCGGACAACCGCTGCACGAAATTGAGCGCCACGCGCTCGGCGCTCAGCAGCGCCCGCCACGGTCCCGCGACTTCGGCCACCACACCGCCGGCGCCGACGTGCTCGCCGTCTCCCGACACGACGTGCACGGTCACGTCACGGCTCATGGTTTCGAACGCCGTCATCGCGAGCGGCAGCCCCGCGATCACGCCAGCCGATCGCGCGACGATCGCCGCGCGCCCCTGCGCGTCGGCGGGCACAGTGGCGAGCGTCGTCACGTCCTCGAACGCCCGGTCTTCATCGAGCGCCGCCCGCACCAGTGCGCGCGTCGTCGCCCCCGACAACGGGAAGCCTAACGATAGGTTCGCCCCGGCCAAATCGGAGGCAATCACTCGCCCACCATCGCCGCCGGCGCGCTCGCCGCGGGCGCCGCGCCGCCGATCGCCACCATCCGGTCGATCGCCCCGCGCGCACGATCCGCGATCTCCCGCGGCACCGTGATGCGGTACTCCATCGCCTCGAGCGAGTGCTTCACTTTCGGCAGCGTCGTGACTTTCATGTACTGACACGATGCGCGATCGTCGGCGGCGAGGAAGGTGCGATCGGGATACGCCCGCTCGAGGCGATGCAGTATGCCCACTTCCGTGGCCACGATGAACATCTCCGCGTTCGATTGCGACGGCCGTCGAATCATTCCCTCGGTGGACAATACCTGCACCCCCGACGGGTCGATGTCGCCCGCCGACATCGCCTCGATCAAGCTCGTCGAGCACCCACACTCCGGATGCACGAGAAACTCGGCTTCCGGATGCGCCGCGCGCTGCTCGGCCACGCGTGCGGGCGTGATGCCCGCGTGCACGTGGCACTCGCCCATCCACACGTGCATGTTGGTCCGCCCCGTGATACGCCTAACGTGCGCGCCGAGGAACATGTCGGGGAGGAACAGGATCTCGCGGTCGGCGGGAACCGATTGCACGACTTCCACGGCGTTGCCCGACGTGCAGCAGTAGTCGCTCTCGGCCTTGACCTCCGCCGTCGTATTCACGTAGCTCACGACCACCGCGCCCGGGTGCTCGGCTTTCCACGCGCGCAGCTGCGTGGCATCGATGGTCGCCGACAAGGAGCAGCCGGCGCCGAGGTCCGGGAGCAGCACGGTTTTCTCAGGTGAGAGAATCGCCGCCGTCTCGGCCATGAAGTGCACGCCGCAGAACACGATGACCTCGGCGTCGGTGCGCGCCGCTTCGCGCGACAGGCCTAACGAGTCGCCGACCACGTCGGCCATGTCCTGGACTTCGGGCCGTTGATAGTTGTGGGCGAGAATGATCGCGTTGCGATCGCGCGCCAGCGCGCGAATCTCGTCCTGCAGAGGCGAATATCGATCAGTGGATGACATATTGTCTCCGGATCACGTCGTCACGAGCGCACCGCTGCCCCGCCATAGCACGTGCCGGTGTTGCCAGCTGCGGCGCGAGCGAGGAAAATCGGTGCGGTAATGTCCGCCGCGCGACTCTTCGCGCAGCAGCGCCGCCAGCGCGATGAGGCGCGCGGTCTCGACCAGATTCGCCTCTTCGGTGGCGCCTTCGGGAAGCCGGCGCTCGATGTCATCGAGCGTGGCGAGGCAGATGCCCAACCCGTCCGCGGAGCGCACGATGCCGGCGTATTTCCACATCGTATCGCGGACCATGTTCGCCGCCACTTGCGCCGCGCCACGGTCGGTGAGCGGCGGTACGCGCCAGTCGCGAGCCGGCGGCGTTGCATCCAGGGGAGACACGTTCTCGAGATCGCGCGCGACGCGCTCGGCGAACACGAGTCCCTCGAGCAGGGAATTGGACGCGAGCCGATTCGCGCCGTGCACGCCGGTGCGCGCCACTTCGCCGCACGCGTAGAGGCGCTCGAGCGTGGATCGTCCCGCGAGGTCGGTCACGATGCCGCCCATCGCGTAGTGCGCCGCCGGTGTGACGGGGATGGCCTCGACGCGCGGGTCGACGCCCCGCGCCATGCACAGGGCGAAAATGCCGGGGAAGCGTTGGGCGAACCCGGCGCCTAACGAAGTCGCATCGAGCCGCACGGCGCCGGTGGCCTGCTGCTCGCGAAACACCTCGCGCGCTACCACGTCGCGCGGCGCGAGCTCGGCGTCGGGATGCCGGGCCGGCATGAAGCGCTCGCCTAACGCGTTGACGAGAATCGCGCCCTCGCCGCGTACCGCCTCCGAGATGAGCGACAGCGGCGTCTCGGGGGTGTCCAGCGCCGTCGGATGGAATTGGACGAACTCCATGTCCTCGAGCTCGGCGCCGGCGCGGTGCGCGAGCGCGAGACCATCGCCGGTGGCGACAACGGGATTGGTCGTGTAGCGATACACCTGACCGCATCCACCCGTCGCCAGCACGGTCGCGTCGGCGTGAATCTCGAGTGGCGCGCCCGCATGGCTCGCGCGCACGCCGAAACAGAGGCCGTCTTCGACGATCAGCTCGAGCGCCCGCGTCCGTTCGAGCACCGTCACCCGGCTCGTTGCCCGCACGCGCTCGACCAGCGCGCGCACCACTTCGGCGCCCGTCTGGTCCCCGTGCGCATGCACGATGCGCCGCTCCGAGTGCGCCGCCTCTTTGCCTAACAGAAACTCGCCGCGCGGATCGAGGTCGAAGTGCACGCCCGCGGACTTGAGCTCGCGGACGCGCGCCGGCCCTTCGTGCACCAGCACGTCGACGGCCGCACGGTCGCACATGGCGGCGCCTGCGGCGAGCGTATCCCGCTGGTGCAGCTCCGGCGAGTCGCCGGCGCCGATCGCCGCGGCGATCCCGCCCTGCGCGTACGCCGTCGCGCTGTCGAAGAGCGACCGCTTCGTGAGGAGCACGACGTCGCCCGACTGCGACGCGCGCCACGCCGTATGCAGTCCGGCAACCCCGCTGCCGATGACCAGGTAGCGGCACCGAAGTGCTCGCCGTTCTATTGAAGACCCAAGCATAATGTCGCCGAGCGGACGGGTGAGCGTCCGGTCGGTACTATGCGAACGGGTTGATCGGGCGGAGCGTTCGGGCGGGTAGGTTCATCTGATCTCCCATTGGTGATGAGTGGAACCGAGCTGGGGGGCCGGTTGGGAAACGCCTTGGTTCCGCGGTGCGGAACCCTCCCAGCATCTACAAATATAGCAGCTTGACGCCAAACGGCGCCACGCGCTGCTTTCCCTTCTATAGTTACGTCATGTCCCTGAATCTCCGAACCGCTACGGATCTCGACGAGCTCAACGCACGCGTGCGGAGCGAAAGTTCCTTCGCCGAGCGTATGCGCGCCGAGCTCGCCGGCGTGGTGATCGGGCAGCGCGCGATGATCGACCGGCTGCTCGTTGGGCTTCTGGCCGATGGACACGTGTTGCTCGAGGGCGTGCCCGGCCTGGCCAAAACGCTGGCCGTGCGGGCGCTTGCAGCCTCCATCGACGCATCGTTCCGCCGCGTCCAATTCACGCCGGACCTGCTGCCCGCGGATCTCGTCGGCACGATGATCTATGACCAACGGAGCGGCGGGTTCACGGTCCAGCAAGGGCCCATCTTCGCCAACATCATTCTCGCCGACGAGATCAATCGCGCGCCGGCGAAAGTGCAGAGTGCGCTGCTCGAGGCGATGCAAGAGAAGCAGGTGACGATCGGCGGCGTGACATACCCGCTCGAGGAGCCGTTCCTCGTGCTCGCGACGCAGAATCCGATCGAGCAGGAAGGCACGTATCCGCTGCCCGAAGCGCAGGTCGACCGCTTCATGATGAAGCTGGTCGTCACCTATCCGGCGAGGGAAGAAGAGAGCGCCATGCTCGACCGGATGACCGGCGGCGCGCTGCCGGTGGTGCAACCCGTCGTGGACGCCGCACGCATTCTCGCGGCGCGTCGCATGGTGGACCAGATCTATCTCGACCCGCGCGCACGAGAGTATGCGCTCGATCTGGTGCGGGCGACGCGCGATCCGGCCGCGGCCGGTCTGGCGTCGTTAGCACCGTTGGTCGCGTACGGGGCCAGCCCGCGCGCGGCGATTGCGTTGGTCCGCGCGGCGAAGGCGCATGCCTTTCTCGACGGACGCGGCTACGTCGCGCCGTCGGACCTCAAGACGCTCGCACACGACGTGCTGCGGCACCGCATGATTCTCACCTATGAGGCGGACGCCGAGAGCGTGACGGCCGATCAAGTTCTCGACCGCATCCTTGACGCCCTGCGCGTGCCGTGAGTCTGCCCGACGTCCTGCGACAGGTCCGCCAGCTCGAGATCCGGAGCCGGCGACTGGTGCAGGACGTATTGGCCGGCGAGTACTCGAGCGTGTTCAAGGGCCGGGGCGTCGAGTTTGCCGACGTGCGGCCCTACCTGCCCGGGGACGACGTGCGCACCATCGACTGGCGCGTCACCGCGCGCACGGGCGCGCCTTACGTTAGGCGATACACGGAAGAGCGGGAGCTCACCGTGCTCTTTCTCATCGACCACAGCGCCTCGGACGCGTTCGGTACGCGTCGCCGCACGAAAGCCGAGCTGGCCACGGAAGTCAGCGCGGTGCTGGCGCTGGCCGCCGTTCGCAACAACGACCGCGTGGGTGCGATGCTCTTCTCCGATCACGTCGAGCGGTTCGTCGCGCCGGCCAAGGGCAAGCGGCACGTGCTGCGCGTGATTCGCGAGATGGTGTCGTTCGAGCCGCGCGGACGGGGGACGGACCTCGCGGCGGCATTCGAATTTGCCATGCGCATTCTCAAGCGGCGCGCTGTGATCTTCGTGTTTTCCGACTGGCTGGCGGGCGAGTACGACCGTGCGCTCGAGATGGTCGCACGGCGGCACGATACGATCGGCGTGCACCTGATCGATGAGCGCGACGTAGATCTGCCCGACGTGGGGCTCGTCGCGCTCCGGGATCCGGAGCGCGACGAGTGGCGGTGGGTC
>DAHUXU010000381.1 GCA_027307005.1 Gemmatimonadota bacterium | reverse complement strand
CAATTCGCCCCCGGCGTCACCGCCGGGGGCTTTTGTTAGTCCGACGTGCGAAGAAAGAGCAGGATCACGCCGTACGGATCGCTGAGATAGCCACCTCGCGGCTCACCCGACGGATAGATCTCGACGCGATCAAGGTCCAACACATTGACCATATCAAGCACGCAGGTGTTCGTCGCGCGCTGCCCGTCTATGTAGATGGCCGGATTCGACGGAGTGATGATCGTGGACCGTCCGCGCAAGTACACATCGGGACAGGGCTGGTCATCCACGATTTGAATCGATGCAACCCTCGCTTTCATCAGATTCAGGAGAGAGCGGCTCTGCCCGTGCAAGAGGTTGCCGCTCAGGATGATTGCGTCGCCGGCACTCCTGATATCACGCTCCGCTGGTGCGGATCGGGTGTTCGGTGCCGCGTGCCCTGCGCAGCCTGTCAGCATCGCCGCGCCAATGAGGCCCGTCACGGTGCACCGCACTGAGCTTCGCATGCGACCTCCCCCAGCGGCATCGCCTAACGAGGAGAAAGCTCTACCTGCTTACGTCTGCAACCGATAGCCCGTCTTACGCACTGTCAAAATGTGTCGCGGCATCGCCGGATCGCGCTCGAGCTTCCCGCGCAAATTGGCGACATGCGTGTCGAGCGTCCGACTCACCACGTCGGACTCGTATCCCCACACTTCTTTCAGAAGCTCGACGCGTGCCGCGGCCGCCCCGCCGCGGCGGATGAGCGCCAACAGCAGCTCGAGCTCCAGCGGCGCCAACTGCACCGGCGCGCCGCCTCGGCGCACCTCGCGCGTCGACGCGTTCACCTCGACGTCCCCGAAACGATAGCTCACACGGAAGGTCTGCGCGGGATGCTCGGAACCGCGACGCGCGCGCGTGCGCTCGATGAGCCCATCCACCCGCGCCAACAACTCCGACGCGCCGATCGGCCGCACCGCGTGCTGGTCGGCGCCTAACCGAAACGCCTGCACGCGGTCCGCTTCGTCCCACGTGGCGCTGAGCGCGATCACCGGCACATCGTTGCGCTCTTCACGCAGCTCGCGCAAGAACTGGAAGCCCGACGTGCGCGGCAGCGCGAGGTCGAGCACCACCAGATCTGCGCGCGGCAACGAGCGCACGCGATTCATCGCCGTCTCGACAGTGCCGGCTGCTTCCACGGCATGTCCGCCGGTCTCCAGCGTCCTCACCAACCAATCCGATGCCGCACGATCTTCTTCGATCACGAGCACCATCGTCATGCCGCCACCTCGCGCAACGTACTCAGCCTCCATGCGTACGTGCTGTCCGCCAATCCTCACCGGACCTTCGCCACACCAATGGCGATGTTCACCAGTCGCCGGTGGAACGTCACCAAGATAATCTTATGGCAGAATTTCGCGAGCACTCCGCCATGGGAGCGATGACATTCCTATGACATTGCAGAGCCCGTCAACGGCCGGCGGCGGGCGTGCGGCGTGGCCGTCGGTTGCGCAAGCCGGTACCTTCTCCCGGCCAAGCTCACTCAAACGGCGCGCCTCGCGCCACTAACTGCCTCGACATGACACGTCCGGCCATTTCGCGTTGGGTTCCAGCGTTCCTCGCCGCCGTGATTGCGGCCACGCCCGCGGCGATCACCGCACAAGCCAAGCAGAACACAGACACGTCCACCGCTCCCGCGGCACAGCCCGCCAAAGGCAAAGCTCCGCGCAAAGCCGCCGCCGATACGTCGGCCGACACCACCGCATCCACCGCGAGCATCGATTCGCTCTCGTGGCTCGGCATCCGAAACATCGGCCCAACCGTGGCCGGCGGCCGCGTTGCCGCCGTCGTCGGCGTCCCAGGGCAGCCCAACGTCTACTACGTCGGTCCGAGCGGCGGCGGCGTGTTCAAGACCACCGACGGCGGCATCTCCTGGAAGGCGGTGTTCGAGAAGCAGCCCGAGGCGTCCATCGGCGCCATCGCCCTCGCGCCTAACAATCCGAACATCGTCTGGGTGGGCACCGGCGAGGGCAACATCCGCAACGATGTGCTCGATGGACACGGCGTCTATCTGTCAACCGATGCGGGGCAGAGCTGGCACTTCATGGGCCTCAAGGACGCCGGCCAGATCTCCCGCATCGTGATCGACCCCACCAACAGCGACCGCGTCTTCGTGGCCGCCATCGGGAACGCGTGGAAGCCTAACGCAGAGCGCGGCGTCTTCCGGACGACCGATGGCGGACGTACCTGGAAGAAGGTCCTGTTCGTCAACGACACCACGGGCACGTCCGACCTGGTGATGGAACCCGGCAATCCGAGCGTGCTCTTCGCCGGCATGTGGCAGGTGCGGCGCTTCCCGTGGAACCTCGAAAACGGCGGGAAGGGGAGCGGGCTCTGGCGTTCCACCGACGGCGGCGACAAGTGGATGCGGCTGCACGAGGGCCTGCCCGACGGGCCCTACGGACGCATTGCGTTAGGCACCTCGAAATCGGACCCGACGCACGTGTACGCGATCGTCGAGGCCAAGTCTGGCCTCCTCTGGGAGACGCACGACCTGGGCGACCACTGGTCGTCGGTGAGCGGCAACCACGCCCTCGACGTAAGGCCGTTCTACTTCTCGCGCATCGACGTCTCGCCCACCGACGACCGGCGCGTGTACTTCTCGTCGTTCCAGCTCATGGAGAGCCGCGACGGCGGGCACACCGCGCACGAGATCGATGGCAACGTCGTGCACCCGGATCACCACGCGCTCTGGATCGACCCTACCGACGGCAATCGTATGATCCAGGGCAACGACGGCGGCGTGTACGTGAGCCACGACGCCGGCGCCAGCTGGCGCTACCTCAACAATCTGCCCATCGGCCAGTTCTACATGGTGGCCGCCGACTCTCGCCAGCCGTTCCGGTTGTGCGGCGGGTTGCAAGACAACAACGCGTGGTGCGGGCCGTCGAGCAATCAGGTCGAAGGCGACGGCAGCGGGGCGGCGTGGTACACCGTCACCGGCGGCGATGGCGAGTACGCCGTGCCGGCGCCCAGCGATTCGAACATCATTTACGTCGACTCGCAGAACGGGTTCGTGACGCGCCTCGACCTCAAGACCGGCGTGTCGCGGCTCATCCGGCCGTACATCCCGGGCGTCGAGATGCAGGCGCCATCCAGCCTCAAGTATCGCTTCAACTGGACATCGCCCATCGCCGTCTCGCCGACTAACGCAG
>DAHUXU010000380.1 GCA_027307005.1 Gemmatimonadota bacterium | reverse complement strand
TGGCGCTACCTCAACAATCTGCCCATCGGCCAGTTCTACATGGTGGCCGCCGACTCTCGCCAGCCGTTCCGGTTGTGCGGCGGGTTGCAGGACAACAACGCGTGGTGCGGGCCGTCGAGCAATCAGGTCGAAGGCGACGGCAGCGGCGCGGCGTGGTACACCGTGACCGGCGGCGATGGCGAGTACGCCGTCCCGGCGCCCAGCGATTCGAACATCATCTACGTCGATTCGCAGAACGGTTTCGTGACGCGGCTCGACCTCAAGACCGGCGTGTCGCGGCTCATCCGGCCGTACATCCCGGGCGTCGAGATGCAGGCGCCATCCAGCCTCAAGTATCGCTTCAACTGGACATCGCCCATCGCCGTCTCGCCGACTAACGCAGACGAAGTGTTCCTGGGCGGCAACGTGCTGTTCAAGAGCACCGACGGCGGCGCCCACTGGACCGAGATCAGCCCGGACGTCACGCGCAACGAGAAGAACCGCCAGGTGACGAGCGGCGGCCACATCGAGTACGACATTTCCGGCGCCGAGACGTACAACACGATTCTCGCCATCACGATCGCGCCGACGGACACGAGCGTCATCTGGTTAGGCACTGATGACGGCAACGTCCAGGTGACGAAGGACGGCGGCGCCACGTGGACGAATGTGCGGCCGAAGGTGAAGGGGCTGCCGGACGAAGGCCGGGTGTACCAGGTGGGCGTGTCGCCGTTCGACCCCGGCACGGCGTACATCACCCTCGACGACCACGAGTTCGGCGACGACACGCCGTACGTGTTCAAGACCACGAACTACGGCGCGAGCTGGACGTCCATCTCGCACGGGCTGCCCGCGTATCCGGCGCACGTCGTGCGCGAGGATCCGGCGCAGAAAGGATTCCTGTTGTTAGGCACGGACAACGGGCTCTGGTACTCGCGCGACGCCGGCGCGACGTGGAAGACCATGGCGAGCGCGTTCCCGACGGCCGCGGTATTCGACATTCTGTTCGTGAAGCACACGCGCTCGGTGGCCATCGCGACGCACGGGCGCGGGCTTTTCATGCTCGACGACATCGCCCCGCTCGAGGCGCTGACGCCGCAGGTGGCCTCGTCGGCGTTCCACGTGTTCGACGTGTCGCCGGCCACGCTCTGGCACGCGAACGAGTACGGCGGGTCGCCGGCATCGGCCTTCCACGCGCCGAGCGCGCCGCGCGCGGCCGTGATCCGGTACTGGCTGAGCAAGAAGCTCGAGCCTAACGCAGCCCAGAAGGCCCGGCACGAGGGCGCGGTGCGCATCGCCATCCTCGATGCGCAGGGCGACACCGTGTACACCGGTGACGGCGGCGCCAAGGCCGGGATGAACGCGTTCGACTGGCGGTTGGACTACAAGGGGCCGACCAAGCTCGCGATCGCCCCGCCGCCGCCGCCCGGCGCCGGCGAGGACACCGGGTTCCCGGGACCGGATGTCCTGCCCGGGACCTACACCGCGGTGGTGACGGCCAACGGGCAGACGGAGCGGCGCCCGGTGGAGGTGCGGTCCGATCCACACCTGTCGTACGATGTGGCGGCGGCGAAGGAGCAGTTGACCACGGCGATGGCGTTCCGCGACGAGGTGTCGTCGGCCAACGCGATCCTGAACGGGCTCCACAGCCTGCGGCGCCAGCTGGCGGGCGTCGATTCGACGGCGGCGGCGCTCTCGCCTAACGGAGTCGTGTCCGATACGACCGTCGTGCACGCCGCGCACGAGCTCGACGACAAGGCGAAGGCGCTGATGGATTCGATGTACAATCCGAAGCTGCAGCGCGAAGCGCCGGAAGATGACATCCACTATTTGCAGGGGTTCTACGATCAGCTGGTGGGCGTGGGCTTCGGCGTGCAGTTCGTCTACGACCAGGCGCCGAGCGATCCGGTGAAGTCGGAGCTGGAGCGGGTGAAGGCCGGCCTGGCGTCGTATCAGTCGAAGTACGACGCGTTGGTGAAGACGGACGTGCCGGCGTTCAATGCGGTGGCGTCGAAGGCGGGGATGCCGGGCGTGAGGCTATAGTATAGTAGGGAAACAGATGCCGGCGGTGAGACGATGGCCGCCGGCTGTTTCTACTTTGTGACACAAAGTACTTGACAGATGAGTGACGCGCCGTATCTTCCGGACATGCCCGTTGCCCTCCACGATCGCGCCATCGATGACCTCCGGTTCATCCGCGAGACGATGGAAAGTGCGTCGTCGTTCACGGCCGTGTCCGGGTGGGGCGAGGTGGCGATCGGCGTCACCGCGGTGGCTGCGGGGCTCGCGGCCCAGGGGCCGCCGAACACCGGCCGATGGTTAGGCATCTGGATCGGCGAGGCTGGGCTCTCGATCGTCATCGGCCTCGCGGCGGCGGCCTGGAAAGCGCGGGCGGCGAAGCTACCGGTGGTGTCGCCGCCGCTCAGGAAGTTCGTGTTCGGGTTCGCGCCGCCGATCGTGGCGGGCGCGATCATCACAGCCGCGGCGTCACGGTTAGGCATCATGGACACGCTGCCCGGACTGTGGCTCGTGCTCTACGGCGCGGGCGTGATGACGGGAGGAACGTTTTCGGTGCGCGCCGTCCCGGTGATGGGCGCGTCCTTCATGCTGCTGGGCGCCGTCGCGCTCTTTGCGCCGACCGCGTGGAGCACGTGGCTGCTCATCGCCGGATTCGGAGTGCTGCACGTGGTCTTCGGTGTGATCATCGCCAGGAGGTACGGTGGCTGATTCCAACACGGCTCGGCATCGCCGCCCCGAGCAAGGCGGGGAGGCGTCGCGCGGCGGTCGATCGTTAGGCGCCGTGCGCCCCGACGCGCCGGCCGGGTCGGCTGAATCGCGCGTGCTCGACTCGCTCATCCACCATCGCATGCGGCTGGGCATCGTGAGCGCGCTCGCGGCCGAAGAGTCGCTCACGTTCAACGAGCTCAAGGCGCTGCTGCGGACGACGGACGGCAACCTGAGCGTCCATGCGCGCAAGCTCGAGGACGCGCAGTACGTGACGGTCACCAAGCGGTTCGAGGACCGGCGCCCGCGCACGGAATACCGCCTCACCGCGGCCGGCCGCAAGGCGTTGCAGCGGTACCTCGACCACATGGAAGCGCTCATCCGGGCGACGCGCGACACGCTCCAGCGCTGAATTTTTTTTCTCCGTTCACTTTATGCGACCAAGCACTTTGATCACAAACATCCCGCCCGGCCTCCACGTCGCCATCATCATGGACGGCAACGGCCGGTGGGCCGTCGCCCGCGGACTGCCGCGAGCCGCCGGCCACCGCCGCGGCGCGGAAACCGTCCGCACCATCGTCGAGGCCTCACCAGACCTGGGCATCCGCACCCTCACGCTCTATGCGTTCAGCTCCGACAACTGGCGACGGCCCGAGCGCGAGGTGCGCGCGCTCATGCGCCTGTTCCGCACCTACCTGCGCGCGGAGACCAAGCGGCTGCTGGCCAACGGCGTTAGGCTGACGGTGATCGGACGGCGCGACCGCCTCGAGATCCCGGTGCGCAGCGCCATCGAGGCGGCCGAAGCGGCGACCGCGGACGGCACGACGCTCCACCTGCGGCTGGCGATCGACTACTCCTCCCGCGACGCGATCGCCGCCGCGGCGACCCTGGCGGCCGGCTCCGCCGGCGGCCCGCTCACCGCCCAGTCGCTCTCGGCTGCGTTAGGCGGCGCGGACGCAGCCGATGCGCCGGCGCCGGACGTCGACTTGCTGATTCGTACCGGCGGCGAGCGCCGCTTGAGCGACTTCCTGCTCTGGGAGTGCGCCTACGCCGAGCTCTGGTTCAGCGACATCATGTGGCCCGCGTTCTCGGCCGCCGATCTTGCCGGCGCGGTCGCCGACTTTCACAGCCGAGAGCGCCGGTTCGGCGGCCTCGTGGCCCAACCCGTCGAGGCGCCCGCAGCCCGGGCGGTGTGACATGACGATGCCAGCGTCCGCGGTTTCCGAAGCGCCTTCTCCCACGCCGTCTGCTGCCGGCCGGCCCGGACCGACCCCCGGTGTCGCGGCGCTGGCCCGCACCGCATCGATCATCTGGCCCCCGGCCACGCTCGTCGCTGCGTTAGGCACGTGGACGTGCTTCGACGCGACGCCCGGGCTCAACTGGGCGCTCTGGTCGTGTGCGGCCGCGCTCGGTCTGGCGTGGGTGGTGCATCGCTCGCGCGGGCGCATCGGCCTGCCGGTCGGCGTCGCGCTCGCGCTTGCGTGCGCGCTTGCGTCTTGCATGTCGGTGACCGCCGATTTCGACTTTGCTCCCATCATCATAATGGGCGTTGCCGTGCTGCTCTCCCTCGGCGTCGCACTCGCCGAAGGCGTGCCGCTCCAATCGATCGGTCCCATCGCGTTTGTCGTGACGCCGGTCGCCTGCGCCGCGCGTTCGATTCGCGAGGCCGCGCTCCGGCTCGCCGAGCTCGCGAGCCTGCCCGGATCGGGAAGCGAACGGGCCCAGGCGCGCGTGCGCGGCGTCTTGTTGGCGATTCCGGTGGTCGGCGTGCTCGCGTTGCTGCTCTCCGGCGCCGATCCGGTGCTGGCTCGCCTGCGCGACGAGGTCATCGCGTTAGGCAATGACGGCATGCTCGTTCCGCGGCTCGTGTTCTTCCTGGGCCTGGGAGCGCTCACGGTCGGCGCGTACGGGATCTCCATCCGCCGCTCGACCAACGCGCCCGCGCGGCCCGCCGAATCGCGCCGCACGCTGGGAGAAACCGAGCGATTCGTCGTGCTCGCATCGGTGAGCGCGCTCTTCGCGCTCTTCCTCGGCCTTCAGGTCTCGTACTTCTTCGGCAACGTTGCCGGCTTGGCCGGTAGCGGCGTGACCTACGCTGAATACGCGCGCAAGGGATTCGGCGAGATCACCGTTGCCGCGACCGCGGCGACCCTCCTGATCGTGTTCCTCGATCACCACGCGGCGCGCAGCGACACCGAAGCGAGGACGCGTGTGGCGGGCCTCGTGTTGATTTTTCTCGTACAGCTCCTGCTCGACTCCGCGTACCATCGCGTCGCGTTGTACGAATCAGCCTACGGCTACACGGCGGCGCGCCTCTACGCCCGCGTGTACATGATCATCGTGTCGCTCGCGCTGATGGCGCTGGGTATCGAGATCTGGACCGCGATCGACGCGAAGCGGTTGGCGCGGCGGGTTGCGTTGATGGGTGCCGTCGCGGTGATCGGGCTCTGCGTGTGGAACCACGAGGCGTGGATCGCGCGCAAGAACATTGATGCCTACACGGCAACCAGATTCTCCCGACTCGATACGGAGTACCTGTTGGGTCTGTCGCCGAACGCGGTTCCGGAAATTGTGAGCGCCTTGCCGCGGTTGCCTCAAGCGGATCGCGACTCGCTGTACAGCCGACTCGTGGCGACTTACGTCGGAGGCCTGCCGCCGCGCACGCACTGGTACGAGTGGAATTTGCGTGCGGCTGCCGCAGAGCGCGCGCTGGCCTCGATCGGCATCACGTCGGAGCGCGCGCGTCCGACCGCAGCGGAAAAGAAGTGAGTCGCTGGACGCGGTAGGAGCGTGCGAGCGGCGGCGTGAGAATGATGGTCCTTGCGCCGAAACGTTCGCACGTCTTCGCGCGCGGCATCGGATAGTTATCGCCTACAAAGTAGGCAAAAACTCGCCGATGCTCTCGAAAAGACAGTTCGCGTGCGCCGCCGGCGCCACCGAAAAATGGGTCGATAACGCTGGTCGCCTTCTGGGCCGCCGGTTCGACCGC
>DAHUXU010000326.1 GCA_027307005.1 Gemmatimonadota bacterium | reverse complement strand
CGCCATGCGCTCGGAACGGTTTCGAGCGGCAGTCACGTGTCGGGGACACGGCGCGGTGCCGCTCGTCTGCGAATACCTCGCGCGGTGGCTCGAGCCCGCACGCGGATTCATTGCGGCGCACTATGCGCCGGCTGGCGGCCGCATGTATTTCACCGACGAAAACGCGATGCGCATCGATGCGATTCGCGCACGCCTGGACGAGTGGCGCAAGGAAGGATTGATCGGCGACGACGCGTTCTACATGCTGCTCGCCGCGTTGCTCGAGGCGGCGGATCGTGTCGCCAACACCGCAGGCGTGTACGCGGCCTACATCAAGTCGTGGCAGCCCAACGCGAAGCGGGCGCTCGATCTCGAGCCGCGACTGCCGCTCCGAGGTGCGCGCGGATCCACCGCGCATCTGGAGGACGCCGAGACGGTGGCATCGAGCTTGGGGCCGATCGAGCTGCTCTACGTCGACCCGCCGTACAACAGCCGCCAGTACGCCGGCTACTACCATATCCCGGAGATCATCGCGCGCGGCTGGTTCTCCGAGGCGCCCGCCGTTCGCGGCAAGACGGGACTGGTGCGCGACGCAACAGGCTCCACGCGAAGCGCATGGTGTTCGCCCAAAGGAGCCGAACGCGCCCTGCGCGATTTGCTCGCGGCAACGCAGGCCCGACATGTGCTGCTCAGCTACAACTCGGAAGGGTTGCTCAGTGAGGCCGTTGTGCAGCGGATCCTGGATGAGGCCTCGATCGATGGGCGAAGCCGCCGGTTCGTGCGCGAATACCGGCGGTACCGCGCCGACAGCGATCACGCGAAGCGACGCTATCGGGTGGATGCCTTACGGGAGCTTCTCTATCATGCGCGACTTCGGTAGTCATTCGGGACGTTACGTTCGGCCATTCTGCTCGTCCCGTGAGCATGGCCACCCTCGTTCGACCGCTCCCGGGTTCGTCAGGACTGTCCAGGGGGCGCATGAAGCGTTACACTAGCGGCGTGAAAACGACCTCAGTGATGATAGCGCCTCGCGCCGCGGATTCGCAGGAAGCGGATCATGAAGTGATCGGGCGCGTGCTGGCTGGTGATCGCAATGCGTTTGGAATGCTCATCAGACGCTACAGCGATCCGCTGTATCGGCACGCACTCGGCATGACGGGAAGTCCGGATGTCGCCGAAGACATCCTTCAAGCGTCATTCATAAAAGCGTACCAGCATCTGGCCGAGGTGCATGGGCGTTTCGATGCTTGGATTTTCCGGATCGTGGCGAACGGGTGCAAGGACTGGCTCAAGAACATTCGCCGCACGCATCTGAGTTACGAGGAGGATGATCAACCCTCCGCGTTTGCGACGCCGGAAGAAGACCTTGACCGGACCGAGCTGCGGTCGGATCTGGATCGCGCGTTGGCCCAATTGGCGCCGTCGCTTCGAGAGGCATTTGTCATGAAGCACGTCGAAGGCCGGTCGTACGAAGAGATGGCGGATCTGTTAGGAACTACTGTCGGGGCACTGAAGATGCGCGTGCACAGGGCACGCGAGGCGCTCCAGGTCCTTTTAGAGGAAAAATACGCCTGATGCTTGATAACCTTGATCCCCGAGAGCGCCGGAGCGAAGACACGCCAAAGACGCGTGAGACTTCTGCGGCGCGTCCGCTGTCCGATCGCGAGGTCCCGTGAGCCGGCGACACCCGGACTGCGACCCTGAACGAGTGGCTCGACGGCGAGGTGCCGGAGAGCGAGGCGCGCGCCCATGGCAACACGCGCGACGTCGAGTTCTGGCTGCGCATCGAGAAGGAAGTCGAAGTGCGGCGCGAGATGAAGACGCCGGTGCACGTGTACAGCCAGATCATGGAAGCGCTGCCGGAAAATGCGCCGGCCGCTCTTCCGTGGTACAAAAAGCAAGTGACGGTGAATCCGATGGTGGCGATGGCCGCGACGGCTGGTGCCGTGGCCGTCGGCATGGCGATCGGCGCTGCGTTGACCAAAGGCCGCTGACGCGACCGGACGGTCGACAAAAAAGGCGCACGCTCTCGGGCGTGCGTTTTTTTTCTGCACCGAGCGACCGCGCCTAGATGTGAATCGCGTGGCCCTCGACGCCTAACGCGGCTTCCTTGGTCGCTTCGCTCAGCGTCGGATGGGCGTGAATGGTGGTCGCGACATCCTCGGCCGACGCATCGTAGGCGAAGGCCAGCACCAGCTCGGCCGCGAGCTCGGATACGGTTGGTCCGATCATGTGCGCGCCGAGCAGCAGGTCGGTTCGCGTGTCGGCGATCAGCTTGACGAACCCGGTGGTCTCGCCCGCCGTGCGCGCGCGTCCATTCGCCGAGTACGGGAACCGGCCAACGCGGTACGCGCGGCCGCTCTCCTTCACCTGCTGTTCGGTTAGGCCGATGGCCGCGATCTCCGGCCACGTGTACACGATCGACGGCACCGGGCGATAGTTCATCTGCGTACGCCGGCCGGCGATGGTCTCCACGGCCACGACCCCTTCCTCTTCGGCCTTGTGCGCCAGCAGCAGGCCGCCCACCACGTCGCCGATCGCAAATACGTGCGGCACGTTCGTGCGCATCTGCTTGTCGACGATGATCTCGCCGCGCGCGCCGACGGCCAGTCCGAGCGCTGCCGCGTCGATCCCGGTGAGGGATGGCTTGCGCCCAACGGCGACCAGCACCCGGTCTGCGGTGAGCGTTTCCCTGGCGCCGGTGGATTCGATCTCGACGCGGATGGCGGCGCCGTCGCGCGTGGCGCCGGTGACCTTGGTTCCGGCGCGGATCGCGAGCCCCTGCGCGCGAAACACCTTGTCGGCCTCTTTCACCACGTCGGCATCGTTGCCGGCGAGAATCGTCGGCAAGAGCTCGATGATCGTGACCTCTGCGCCTAACCGGCGCCACACCGAGCCGAGCTCGAGGCCGACCACGCCGCCGCCGATCACGATGAGATGTCGCGGGACCTCGGGCATGGTGAGCGCGCCGACGTTGGACAGCACGCGTTCTTCATCGAACGGAAGAAAGGGCAGCGCGATGGGCACGCTGCCCGTCGCGATGACGACGTCGCGCGCCCGATAGGTGGTGGTCGCGCCATCCGCCGCGCGCACTTCGACCACGTTTCCCGGACGCAGCGTGCCGCGTCCCTTCGCCCAGGTGACGTTGTTCTTCCGGAACAGATACTCGATGCCGCGCGTGTTGGCGGACACGACGCGATCTTTGCGCGTGAGCATCGTGGGAAGATCGAGCGTCACGTCGCCGACCTTCACGCCGTGGTCGGCGAGATGCGTGCGGGTGAACTCGAAGTGCTCGGACGACTGCAGGAGCGCTTTGGACGGGATGCACCCCACGTTCACGCACGTGCCGCCCAGCGTAGCGTCCATTTCGACGCACACCGTGGACAGGCCGAGCTGCGCGGCGCGAA
>DAHUXU010000347.1 GCA_027307005.1 Gemmatimonadota bacterium | reverse complement strand
ACCCACCACCGGTCGTGGCGCTCGCCGCGCCAGACGGCGCCATCCACCGGGCAGCGGTGCGCGTGCGCCTCGAACGGGTCGAAGGCGAGCGGAGCGCCGTGCTCGGGGCAGCGGCCGCCATCGCTGGAGAGGAGCGCTTTCCGGGCGGGAACGACCAGCGGACGCCGGGCGACCGCGCGCGCGTCGGCGTGGAGCGATTCGCCTAACGCCGCCAGCGGGGCGCCGGAAACCGCCAGGGCCGCCGCACGCGCGGCGAGCGCGTCCGCACCGATGAGCAGGCTCACTGCCGGGCGGCCGTCCGTTCGCCCAACGACCAGTCGTGCACCGTCACCATCTCGCCGCGCAGGTCCATCCGTACGCCCGCCAGCCGTCGCGACAGCCCCTGCACGCCTTGCGCATCGTACACCCACGCGGCCGGCGCGTCGCGCTCGAGCTCGGCCTGCACCGCCAGCCACGCCGCGCGCGCGCGTTGGGCATCGGTCGCCGTGCGGGCGGCCGAGAGCAGCGAGTCGAGCCGCGGCGTGTGATAGCCGCCATAATCGAGCGCGCTGCCCGCCTGATGCGAGTCGTACATGGCCGAGAGATAGGCGAGCGACAGGTCGCCGGGGATGCCCGTGAACAGCGCATCGAACGTCGCCGGCCGCGCGCGCGCCTCGACGAGAAACGACGCCAGGTCGCGCTGGCGGATGCGCATGGCGATCCCAATCGCCGCCATGTCGGACTGCAGCAGCTGCTCGACCGCATTGTCGCCGCTGCCCACCGTGAGCAGCGTGAAGCCTAACGGAATGCCACGGCGCGTGCGCACGCCGGTTCCGCCGCGGCGCCAGCCGGCGGCGTCGAGCAGCGAGTCCGCGGCCGCCGTATCGTGGACCACCGTGTCCGGCGATGCATCGGGATGCGCCGCCGGGACCGGTCCGGCAGCCGGCGTCCCGAATCCATACCGCGCCGCGTTCACGATGCGGGGCCGGTCGATGGCGACGTTGATCGCCCGCCGCACGCGCGCATCGTCGAACGGGGCGCGCGTCGTATTGAAGATGAGCCCGTACGTCACGAGCGTCGGATAGCGGAGCACGCGCAGCGACGGGTCGCGCGCCGCCAGACCGGCCAGCGCCGGCGAAAGTCCGGCCACATCCAGCTCGCCGCTCACCAGTCCCGCGAACTTGGTCGACGGTTCGTTCACGATGGCGATCACCACCCGCCGAACGCGCGGCGGTCCGCCCAACGCCGCCGGAAACGCGTCGTTCCGCGCGAACACCCAGCGCTCGCCGGGCCGCCGCTCGACGAACCGGAACGGCCCGTTGCCCACTGGCAGCGTGTCGAACGGCGCGCGCCGCATGTCGGCGCGAGGAATGGCTGCCAGGAGATGCGCCGGGACGATCGGCAGCTCGCACAGCACCAGCGGAAAGTCGGGCTGCGCCCGCGCGAAGTGCACGGTGATCGTGGTGTCGTTAGGCGTGTCGAGACTCGTGATGCCGGCGAGGTCGGCGTAGCGCGGATAGCCGGTGCGCGGGTCGCGCGCGGCGTCGAGGGTGAACGCCACGTCCCGCGACGTCGTCATCTGCCCGTCCTGCCACGAAAGTCCCGAGACCAGCGCGAACGTGAGCGCCGTGCGATCGGCCGACCAGCTCCATCGATTCGCGTAATACGCCACGGGTCGAAGCGCGCTGTCGTAGCGCGCCAACGTCACGAACAACATGTAGCGCTGGATCTGCTGGGCGAGCGGATGGATGGTCACGAGCGGATTGCCCGACTCGAGGTCCGCACCCGAGGCGTAGACGACCGTATCGACCGGTGTCGCCGACGCCGCGCAACCGGCGAGCGCACTTACGGCGAGCGCAAGAAGCAACGTCCCCACGGTTGACGCGCGCGCGCGGCGACGCATCATCACACGATGCGTCACCTCGTTCGCCGGCTGCTCGATGCCGTCGTGCTGCTCTGGCTCGTACTCACGCTCACGTTCCTCCTCCTCCGCGCCGCGCCGGGTGATCCGACGGCGCTGCTCGTGTCTCCCACCGCGAGCGCGGCCGATGCGGCCCGCGCCCGAGCGCGTCTCGGACTCGACCGTCCGCTGTGGGTACAATATGAGCGCTGGGCAGGGGGCATTCTCAAGGGCGATCTCGGCGAGAGCTTCGCGGAACATCGTCCGGTGTCACAGCTGCTCGCGCGCGCGCTGCCCGTCTCGCTCGGACTCGGCCTTTCATCGCTGGCTTTGACGTTCCTGTTCGGCATCGCACTCGGCGCCGCGCAAGCCGCGCGACGCGGAACGGGGAGCGACACCGTGCTCACGATATTGACGACGTCGGTGTACGCCGCGCCCAGCTACTGGCTGGCGCTCGCATTGGTGGCGTGCTTCACGTACGGCGCCGCGCGCTGGGGATTTCCACACGCGCTCCGGCTGCCGGCATTCGGCGTGCGCGATCCGGGATCCACGTCGACGGGCGTCGCCGCGACGGCCGATGTGTTGCGACACGCGATCCTGCCGGTGCTGACCCTCACGGCGATCGGCGCGGCCGTCATCGCGCGGTACACGCGGACGATTGCCGGCGACTTGCTGCGCGCCGACTTCGTGCGGACGGCGCGTGCCAAGGGCGTGCGACCGGTGGTGGTCTATGCGCGCCACGTGATGACCAACGCAATGCCGCCCCTCATCGTGCTGTTCGCGTTGGCGCTCCCCGGCGTCCTGGCCGGCTCGGTGTTCGTCGAGGTCGTCTTCGCATGGCCGGGCATGGGCCGCTTGATGGTGGATTCGATTTTCGCGCGCGATTATCCGGTGGTGATGGGCGCGGCGGCGCTCTACGCCGCGTTAGTCATCCTGGCCAACCTCGCCGGCGACCTCGCGCTGCCGCTGGTCGATCCGAGGCGCCGCTCATGACCGTAGGCCGCCGGCGCCTCGACCGC
>DAHUXU010000308.1 GCA_027307005.1 Gemmatimonadota bacterium | reverse complement strand
CACCCAGGAACGCGCTCTATGCGCGCTCCGTGGATGCCGGGTTCGACGATTGGCGACTGCGCATCGACGGCTTGGTGGACGTTCCCCTCTGCCTGTCGCTGGCCGAGCTGCGCGCCATGCCGCGCTGCACGCAATCGACGCTGCACGTCTGCATCCAGGGGTTTACGTACTTCGCGTCCTGGTCCGGCGTTCGGGTGGCATCTCTTCTCGAGCAAGCGCGGCCGCAGCGCGGCGCGCGATTCCTCGTCTTCCACACGCTCGATGAACGCTGGGAGCGCCCAGGCCATGGCAGCTACTACGAGGTGATTGACCTCGAGACGGCGCGCGCACCACAGGTGATCGTTGCATACGAAATGAACGGTCTACCGCTCCCCATCGACCACGGCGCGCCGTTGCGCCTGCGAGTCGAGCATCAGTACGGCTACAAGATGGCCAAGTGGGTCAACCGCATCGAGCTGGTCGAGGAATTTCGGAGCATCGGCAAGGGTCAGGGCGGATGGCGGGACGACGTGCTCAACTACTATCCGTCCGATGCGGGGATCTAGCGGCCGCGACGACCCGAGACCACCGCGCGAGCAGCGCGGCGGTGCGCGGCGCGCGCTCCGGACGCGCCAGTAGCTCTCGGCCGAGACGGGCGAGATCTGCAGGAACATCCACGTCATAGTGCTCCGCGGTGACGGTTGACGACAGACCGAGTCGTCCTGCTCGCGCGATGAGAACGTCGAGGGCCGATGCGGTGCCCATCGCCTCCGGATCGAACAGCCCGGCATGAGTCCGGGTGGCACCTACCAGGTAATAGCCTCCGTCGTCGCACGGTCCAAATACCAAGTCATGCGTGGCGAGCGCTGCGAAGGCCGCCTCCAGCACGTTGGGCGGGAGATGCGGACTGTCGCCATTGAGGGCGATGACACTGCGCGTCGGCTGGCAGAGGAGCTCGAAGGCTGACGTCAAGCCGTCGGCGAGTCCCCGCCCGCGCTGCGGTGCTACGCGCACGTCGGGCGGCAGCCAAGCAATGATCTCTTCGGCATCGCCGATTGGACAAACGACCACAGTGATGGCGCCGACCGTGCGAGCGAGAGCGATCGTATCCTCGATGAACGCCCGATACAATTCGACGACGTGCGCGGAACGGTACACCGAGCCAAGCCGTGTCTTGACGTAACCGGCGCGCGGCGCCTTGGCCATGATCGCCAGCACTCGGTCGTGATCGGCGAGTGTAGTCACTCGATTTCCCGTGCCGCGGAAGACCGCTACAGTGGTCATCGGAACTATCATCGTACACGCACATTACGCTGCCATGCCCAACACCGAACTTACCGCACGCGTCGAACTGGATGTCGCCGATCGCACGTTTCGGTCCGGTCTGCTGCTGGATCTGCTCTCGGCGCTCAGACGAACTGCGGCCGGCGATCTCATTGCGCTCACCGGCCGCGACGCCGCCGCCGTCGATTCCGATCTCGACGCCTGGTCTCGCCTAACGGGACACTCGATCGTCTCACGAACCACCAATGCCGACGGCACGCGGTGGGTCATTCGTCACGGCGCCGCGACCGCCGACGGTGGCGACGCGCGACCACTCGGCGAACGCTTGTGGCTCTACGTCAACTTTCACTGCAACCTCCATTGCGACTACTGCTGCGTGCGTTCGTCGCCCACGGCGCGGCGGCGCGAGCTCGGCCTCGATCGCGTTCGCCGTATCGCGCGCGAAGCGCCGCCACTCGGCGTGCGTGAGCTCTTCGTGACTGGCGGTGAGCCGTTTCTGCTGGACGATATCGACGACATTGTCATAGCACTGGCCGAAGCAGCGCCGGTCACTCTGCTTACCAACGCCATGCTGTTTCGAGGGCCGCGACTGGCCGCTCTCAACCGCCTTCCGCGCGAGCGCGTGACGCTGCAGATCAGCCTCGACAGTTCCGATCCCGTTCTGCACGACGCGCATCGCGGCAACGGTGCTTGGCAGCGCGCGGTCGACGGCATAGAGGTGGCGCGCGCCAAGGGATTTCGCGTCCGTCTCGCGGCAACCGTGGCGACCGACGAGGACGAAGCGCGTTTCACGACCTTTCTCGATGCTCGGCAGGTCGCTGCGGAGGATCGCGTCATCCGGCGGGTCGCGCTGAGAGGTGCCGCAGCCAGCGGAGTCGCCTTGTCACGCGCCGACCTGGTACCGGAGATCACGATCACCGCCGAGGGCGTCTATTGGCATCCAGTCGGAGCCGACGACGACGATCTGCTCGTCACGCGCGACATACTTCCGCTGGCCAGCGCCTTCGACGCCGTTCGCGAGCACGCGGCCCGTGAAGGCGCGCATCGTGATCGCCTCGCCACCGTGTTCCACTGCGCTTAGGCCGACTGAACGGCCGGTTGGATGAAGAAGCCTTGCGCTCGGCACGCCTCCTCGAGTGCGGCGTACCCGTCCACGTCAGCGGCAATCCAGCGCTGCAACCCCTCGGCCTCCAGCGTTGGCCTGTGCAACGGATTATCGATGCTCATTTTCAGCAGCGCTTCGGTGAACCCTCGCCCGAGCTCAGGCTCGAGCCCGGCGCGAGCGGTGAACATGCAATGCGAATACGGCGGTGAAGACCACACGACTCCAAGCGCGCCAGCCGGGGCGATCCGCTGGTCCTGAGCGGCAGACCAGAATGGACTGCCGACCGCACCAGCATCGGCGCGTCCGTCGAGCACGGCTCGGAGCACATCGACTTCGCTGGTCCCCGTATCGCCGTGCTTGCCGAGGTCGGTATTGAGGCGCAGGGTTCGGTAGTCGCGTCCCTCCTCGAGATGCTGCTCGGCGAGAAAGTGGACCGGCAGGATCGCGGCGTGGCCGCTGTCGCGGCTGCCTAACGCGAGCGTGCGCCCGCGGAGGTCGGCGACCGATGCCACCGCGCCGCCCGCCGGCGCGATGATCAGCGTGGTCCAGCCGAGATCGGTGTTTCGCATGGCGAGAGGCCGGCACGCATGTGCGCTCCACTCGCGCGCCTGGAGGTACGCCAGATTCGTGTTCCACGCGATGTCGATCCGTGGGACGGCGTCGCCGCGTTGGGCGAGGAGCG
>DAHUXU010000280.1 GCA_027307005.1 Gemmatimonadota bacterium | reverse complement strand
GTCGAGCGGCCGCCGTCGTGCCGTGCTTGGCCTCCGGGACCGACCGCTCCACTTCGGCAATCTGTCCCGTTAGGCTCCCCGTGCCGGCAACCCCGTGGGCCGCCATGTTGGCGGCGAAGCGCTGCAGCTCGAGAATGGTCTTCTGCACCTCGAGCGCCAGATTGATCTCCGACTGCAGCTCGTCGCGTTGGGCCGCGAGATCGCGTTGCTCACGCCCGGGCGCCCTCGAGATCTGGTCGTCGAGCGCTGCCAGGCGCGATTGCAGATCCGCGACGCGACCCGCCGCCCGCGTCGCCGCGCGTTCGAGTCGCGCTGCATCATCGGACGAGTCCGGAGCGGCCGACGTGTCGGGCGGCGCATGCGCGGCATCGATGAGTCGCGCCGCGGCGGTGGCAAAGTCGAACGCATATTGCACTGCCGCCAGCGATGTCCGCTGCAAGCGGTCGTGCGCGATCTCGTTGTCGGCCAGCGCAGACGACTGCGACAATGTCGAGAGCCGTCGATACCATGCGATGGTCAGGTGCAGATGTCGCAACACCTGGTCGCCCGAAACGGGCGCTGCGCGTCCGGATGCTGCAGGCCTGGTCGCTGCCGGTTTGGGCGTTGCCTGCACGGGCGTCAGCCGCTTGGGCGCTGCCTGTGCATGCGCCGCCGTGGCGAATGCAACGGCAATCACCAGCGTGATCCACAGCCGCTTCCCGAACGCGAGCATCGCCCTCCGGTCGATCCTGGTTTGGATGTCTGTGTGCCGGAGCGCGACGACCGTCGCGCGACCCGAGTGAATGTAGCTACCACCGGAGTGCTACGGGAGCATGGACGCGCGCTTCGATCGGGTTCGGGCGTGCAGATGACGGCAACGGCGGCGTCGACCGATCGGGCTCGTTCGTCGCCGGATCTTTCTAACGTCACGCCTAACCCAATCCCCTGTCCAATTCCCGAGCCACGTGCAACCTCACGATTCAGCGCCCGCGATCCGTGCGAGCAGGGCGCCGAGCCACGCGTGCATGGTTGGCGTGCCGGCGAGAACGCTGCTCCGCGCGAGGGGCAGCGGGGCGCCGTCGATCGTCGAGATCGCACCGCCCGCTTCCCGAACGATGAGCGCCGCGGCAGCGAAATCCCACGGAGACAGCGTCAGCTCCCAGAACGCCTCGAAGCGCCCGCACGCCACATCGCACAGATCGAGCGCGGCCGATCCCGCGCGGCGTACGCCGGCAGTGTCGCGCGCCACCGCGTCGAGCTGCCGCAGGTAGAGAGGCAACTGCTCCGGCGTGCGAAACGGAATACCCGTGCCGACGAGCGCGTGCTGCGGATCATCGATGCGCGACACCGCGATGTGCGCGCCGTTTCGCGTCGCGCCTTCGCCCAACACGGCCGAAAACGTCTCGGCCGACACGACGTTGCGCACCACGGCTGCCGAGGTGATGCCGCCCATGACGAGCGCGATCGACACTGCGTACTGCGGATAGCCGTGCAGAAAATTCGTCGTGCCGTCGAGCGGATCGACCACGAAGAGCGTGTCTGCGTCGAGCGCCGCATCCGGTGACAGCTCCTCACCCAGAATGCGCGCCTCGGGCGCACCGGCGAGCAGCGTCTCCCGCACGATGCGTTCGGCCCCAGTATCGACGTCGCTCACGTAGTCCTGATGTGCTTTGGACCGCCACACGAGCGTGTCGCGACTGAGACTGCGTTCGGCGATGAACCGCGCGGCTGCGTCCGCCGCCCGATGCATCACAGCGACCAACTCGCGCGCGCGAGTGGCGATATCTGCTTGCACGCTTTTTGGAGCATTCATACTTTCCTGAGATGTCCAGGATCTTCAGCGGAATACAGCCATCCGGAGAGCTGCATATCGGGAACTACCTCGGCGCGGTGAAGAATTGGGTTCAGCTGCAACACCGCTACGAGTGTGTGTTCTGTATCGTCGATTACCACGCCATCACCGGCCACTATGAGCCTGCGGACTTGCGACAGCGCACGTTCGACATGGCGGTGTCGCTGCTGGCCGCGGGATTGGACCCCGACAAATGTACGCTGTTCGTGCAGTCGATGGTGCCCGAGCATACCGAGCTCGCGTGGATTCTGAACACGGTGACGCCGCTTGGAGAGCTGGAGCGCCAGACGCAGTTCAAGGACAAGGCATCGCGTCAGGAAAGCGTGCTTGCGGGGTTGCTCAACTATCCGGTGCTGCAAGCGGCCGACATTCTCCTGTATCGCGCCGATCTGGTGCCGGTAGGCGAGGACCAGGTGCAGCATCTCGAGCTCACTCGCGAAGTGGCGCGCCGGTGGAACGCCAAGTTCGGCGCCGACTACTTCCCCGAACCGAGGCCGCTGCTCACGCCGGCGCGCCGGATCATGGGCCTGGACGGCCAGAGCAAGATGTCCAAGTCGTTAGGCAACACGATCGGGCTGCTCGAGTCGCCGGAGGAGATCTGGGCGAAGCTGCGGCCGGCGGTGACCGATCCGGCGCGCGTCCGGCGCACGGATCCGGGAACGCCGGAGATCTGCAACATCTATCACCTGCACAAGGGATTCAGCGACGCGGCCACGGTCGAGCACGTGGCCGTCCAGTGCCGGACCGCCGGATGGGGATGCATCGACTGCAAGAAGGTGCTGCTCGAGTCGATGCTGCGCGAGCTCGGCCCCATTCGCGAGCGCGCGCGCGAGTTGCAGGCGAATCCCGCGCGCATTGCCGAGATTCTCGCGAAAGGCGCCGAGACGTGCCGCGCGATGGCACGCGAGACGATGACGGCCGTGAAGACCATGATGGGGTTGCTCTGACGTCTCGCTCTCGCACGCACGGGCCATGATCGACTCCGTCCAGGATCCGGTACGCTTCGAGCTGTTGATCAAGCTGCTCGTCGCCGTCGTGTTAGGCGGCGCGGTGGGCGTCGAGCGCGAGATGTCGGGCAAACCGGCGGGATTGCGCACCACGATTCTCATCTGCGTCGGCGCCGCGCTGTTCACGCACCTGTCGGTCGCGATCGGACTCGTCTCGCAGACGTCGGCCGGACAGCCGTACGGGGACGTCACGCGCATTGCGGCGCAGATCGTGACCGGCATCGGCTTCCTCGGCGCGGGTGCGATTCTGCACGAACGGGGCAGTGTCGTCGGTCTCACGACCGCGGCCACCATCTGGGTGGTGGCGGCGATCGGTATGGGCGTCGGCGCCGGCGCGTACGCCGAGGCGGTTGGCACGACGGTTATGGTGTGCCTGGTGCTCATCGGGTTGCGGACGATCGAGCGGAAGCTCGTCATGGTGCGCCGCACGGTGACGGCGACGCTCCGCGTTGCGCCGAACACCGACTTCGCGACGTTCGAGGATGCGTTTCGCGATTCGGGTGTGCACGTGAGATCGCGGCGCACGTACGATCACGTGGGCGACCGCACGTTCGAGCTCACGCTCGTTGGGCCCTCCAAGCGCTTCGATGTGTTGGTCGACGTGCTCCGCCGGCGTCAGGATGTCGTGAGCGTGTACGTGGACTGACGTGCCGCGTCGTCTGGTTGCGGACCTCAATGCCACCGCGGCGGCGTGGGCGCTGCCTCCCGAAGGCATGGCCCAACTGCGTGAGGCGGCGCCGGCGGGCTGGGAGGCGATCGTCATCGATGCGCCGACCATTTCCGATGGCGACGGCGGCGCGCCGCCGAGCGAGCAGGCGCGCACCGCCATCAAGGACGCGGAAGTGTATGCGGGATTCGGAATGTCGCCGGCGCTCTTCGCCGAGGCGTCGCATCTGCGGTGGGTGCATTCGGCGGCGGCCGGCGTCGGCGCGCTGCTGTTCCCGGCGTTGAAGGCGAGCGACGTCATCATCACGAATTCCGCCGGCGTGCACGCGACGCCCATCGCCGAGCACGTGCTCGCGGGCGTGCTGGTGCTGCTGCGCGGATTGGACATCGCGCGCGAGCGACAGCGCGAACGCGCATGGGACCGGCCATCGTTCTCCGGGCCCGGCACGCCGGTGCGCGAAGTCGGCGACTGCCGGGTGCTCATCCTCGGCG
>DAHUXU010000257.1 GCA_027307005.1 Gemmatimonadota bacterium | reverse complement strand
GACCCATCTCCACGAAATCTTCGGCCGGCTGGCCGCGGCCGGCCACCGCGTCACGCTGCTCTGCAGCGGTTGGGACGGATGCGCGCCGCGCACGGTGCTCGACGGCATCGACGTCCATCGCGTCGGCACACGGTATACGTTTCAGTTCATGGCGCGTCGATATTACAAGCGCCACCTGGCCGCAGCCGGCGATGATGTGCTGGTCGAGGACATCAACAAGATTCCGTTGTACACCACGCGCTGGACGACGCGGCCGGTGATGGCGTTGGTCCCGCATCTCTTCGGCACCACGGCGTTTCAGGAGGTGTCGTACCTGATGGCCGGCATGGTCTGGGCGCTCGAGCGCCCGCTCGTCCACTACTACAAGAACGTGCCGTTCGAGGCGATCAGCGAGAGCACGGCCGACGATCTCGTGGCGCGCGGCATCGCGCGCTCGCGCATCCGCGTCATCTATCCGGGGATCGACTCCACGACCTACACGCCGGCGCCGTCGCCGGGGGCGCGCGCTCGCCAACCGCTGTTCGTGTATCTCGGACGGCTCAAACGCTACAAGCGCGTGGATCTCATCATTCGCGCGTTCGCGGCGATGCAGCACCCGACCGCCGCGCTGGCGATCGCAGGGACCGGCGATTACCGGCCGGAGTTGGAACGGCTCTCGCAGTCGCTTGACCTTGACGGGAGGGTACGGTTTCTTGGGTTCATCGATGACGCAACGAAGTTGTCCCTGGTGCGCGAAGCATGGGCGCTCGCGCTGACATCGCCAAAGGAGGGATGGGGGATCACCAACTTCGAGGCAGCGGCCTGCGCGACGCCGGTCGTGGCGTCGGATTCGCCGGGGTTGCGCGAGTCCGTGCGCGACGGGGAGACCGGGTTTCTGGTGCCGCATGGAGACATTCCGGCGCTGACGGCGGCCTTTGCGCGCCTGGCGGCGGATCCTGCGCTCGTCGAACGGCTGGGCGCCAACGGGCGCCGCTTCGCGGAGCGGTTCACCTGGCCGGACGCCGCGCGCCTAACGGAACAACATCTCGGGGAGATCGTTGGAGCGTCGAAGGAGGGGTAGCCCTGTGGACATCACCGTGCAAGCCCATCACATGGAAATTTCCAACATGCTGCGGACGCGCGCCGAACGCGTGATCGGCCGGCTCGGCTCGCTGCTGCATCGGCCGGTGGACGCGATCGTGCGCTTCGAGCAGGACGGCGGCACGCGCAAGGTCGAGATCGTGCTGCACACGACGAGGCGCCGCGCGCTCGTCGGCGCGGCGCGGCACCGGAGCGCCGGTCCCGCGTTAGCCGAGGCGGCGCGGCGCGTCGAAGCGCAGATCCTGCACCTCAAGCGGCCCGCGAACGAGCGGCGCCCGCGAACGGCACGCGCGTGACCAAACCGCTCACGGTCGCGCGTCTGCTCGACCTGCTGCGCGACACGCTGCAGCTCGAGCTCGTCGGCGATGGCGCCGGACTGGACCGGGTGATCTCGGTGAACGAGGTCTCGAGCCCCGGGCTCGTGCTGGCGGGATTCGTCGAGCGCTTTCCATCCAAGCGGATGCAGGTGTTCGGCGAGACCGAGATCACGTACCTGCTGTCGCTGCCGGAAGACCGCCGCCGCCTGGTGCTCGAGCGGTTCTTCTCGTTCGACGTCCCGTGCGCGGTGGTCACCAAGCGGCTGGATGTGCCTAACGAGATGCGCGAGATCGCCGCCGGCCACGGCGTCGCGGTGCTGCGGTCGAGTCTCAAGACCACCGAGTTCTACCGGCGCGTCAAGCCGGCGCTCGACGAAGAGTTTGCGCCGAGCACCACGCTGCACGCGTCGCTGGCCGACGTGTACGGCGTCGGCCTGCTGTTCGTTGGGCGAAGCGGCATCGGCAAATCGGAGTGCGTGCTCGATCTCGTCGAGCGCGGACACCGTCTGGTGGCCGACGACATCGTGATCGCCACGCGCCGCGGCAACGACGTGCTCATCGGACGCGGGCACGAGCTGCAGCGGCATCACATGGAGATTCGCGGCGTCGGCGTGATCGACATTCCATCGGTCTTTGGCATTCGCTCGGTGCGCCAGCAGAAGCGCATCGAGGTGGTGGTGCAGCTCGAGCACTGGGATCAGGCCGATCAGGTGGATCGCACCGGCCTCGACGGCGCGACGACGACCATTCTCGAGGTGCCGATTCCGCGCGTGACGATTCCGCTCAACCCGGGGAAGAACATCACCGTGGTGGCGGAGGTCGTCGCGATGAACCATCTGCTGCGCTACAGCGGGATCAATCCCGCCGAAGCGTTCAACGAACGCCTCATCAGCCGCATGCGCGCAGCGTCCGACGTGCGGCAATATCTGGCGGAAGACGATGAGTGAGACTGTGAGGCCGCCGACGCCGGGTCCCAAGGCGATCGTCCTCGCGCACGGCACGGTGGCCGAAGCGCTGGTGGCGGCGGTCGACCTGATCACCGGACGCGGCGACCGGTTCTCGCCGCTCTCGAACCAGAATCTGGGCGCGGCCCAGATCGACGCGCTGCTGCGGGAGCGCATCGATGCGTTAGGCGCGCGCGTGATCTTCACCGATTTGCCGGCGGGCAGCTGCAACTTCGCCGCCTGCCGGGTGCTCAAGGACCGGCCCGATCTGATCGTCGTGACCGGCGTCAATTTGCCGGCGCTGCTGCAGTACGCGACGCGCGACGGCGTGTCCGACGCGGAGGCGATAGCGGCCGCCGTCGAGCGCGGCGGGAGCGCATTGCGCGTGCTCACGGGGCGCCCGCGTGCCAATTGAGCTCTACCGCATCGACGATCGCCTGATCCACGGCCAGGTGATCGTCGGCTGGGGCCAGCCGATGGACCTGGGGTTCGTCGTGCTGGTGGACGACGAGGTGGCGGGCAGCGAGTGGGAGCGCGAGCTGTACCTCATGGGCGTGCCGCCGGAGGTGGCGCTCTACTTCGCGTCGGTGGACGACGCGGTGGCGCACCTGGCCGAGTGGCGCGCCGACCCGCGGCACGGCATTCTGGTCACGGGCGACGTGGAGACGATGCGCCGCCTAACGGAGCGCACGCCGGCGATCCGCGAGGTGAACGTCGGCGGCATCCACCACCGTCCCGGCCGCACGGAGCGGCTGCGCTACCTGTTCCTGAGCCCCGAGGAAGAGCAGGCGCTGCGCGCGATGGAAGCGCGCGGGATCACGGTCACGGTGCGCGACGTACCGTCGGCGCGCGCCATGCGGTTAGGCGAGCTGGCGGGCGCCCGGTCGGCATGATCGGCGCCGCGCAGCTGCTCCCATTCTCGCTCCTCGGCGCCCTGGTGGGCGCGGACGTCGTGAGCTTCCCGCAGGCGATGCTGTCGCGGCCGATCGTCGCCGCGACGTTAGGCGGCGCGCTGGCCGGCAACGTCGCCGCCGGCGTGCTCACCGGCGCCGTGCTCGAAATGGTCGCCATGGAGACGCTCCCCGTTGGCGCATCGCGCTACCCGGAGTGGGGCAGTGCGTCGCTCGTCGGCGGCGCCATCGCCGGATGGCACCCGGTGATGCGCCCGGGCGCGATCAACCACGGCGTGTTCGTGGGCATCGCCACGGCGTGGGCCGGTGGGTGGAGCATGTACGCGCTGCGGCGCCTCAACGGCGTCTGGGCCGAGCGCGCGCTCCCGGCCATGGAAGCGGGATCCCGGCGCGCGGTGATGTCGCTCCAGCTCCGCGGCCTAACGGCAGACCTGTTCCGCGCCGCGATCGTCACCGCCATCGCGCTCCTGGTGTGGACGCCGATCAACGACTACGCGCTGGCGCACTGGACCGTGGGGCGCGCGGCGGCGCATTCGATTCTCGCCGCGGCGGCAGCCGCGGTGGCGGGAGGCGCGATCTGGCGGCAGTCGCACGGCGCGGCCGGATCGAAATGGTATCTCCTGGCCGGCGCCGTGTTGGGCGTCGTGCTGGTGATCGTCGCGTGACCGCGTCCGATCGCGCGCCGACGACGATCGCGCCCGCGCTCTCGTGGAGCGCGCGCATCGCCGTGTTCACGCGCATGTTCGCCGTGCAGGGCTCGTGGAACTACGAGACCATGCTCGGCCCCGGCATCGGGTTTTGCGCCGAGCCGGCGCTGCGCGAGCTGCCCGGCGGTCCGGACGGCCCGGCATATAGGGACGCGCTCGCGCGCGAGACGCGATACTTCAACGCGCACCCGTATCTCGCGGCGGTGGCGATCGGCGCGCTCGTGCGCGCCGAGCTCGAGGGCAGGCCGGCAGGTCAGATCGAACGCTTTCGCACGGCGATGTGCGGTCCGTTGGGCAGCCTGGGCGACCGGCTCGTGTGGGCGGGATGGCTTCCGTTCTGTTCGCTCGTCGCGCTGCTCGCGTTCGGCTTGCACGCGTCGCCGTTGGTCATCGTGCTTCTCTTTCTCGGCCTGTACAACGCCGGGCACGTTGCGCTGCGCGCCTGGGGGGTGAGCACGGGATGGCGCAGCGGTCTGCGCGTCGCCGCATCGCTCGGCAGCCCATTGCTGCAGCGCGGGCCGCAGTATCTGGCGCGCGCCGTGCTGTTCCTGGCCGGGCTGGCGCTCCCGTTAGCCATTGCCCGCGTGATCGGCCGGCGCGGGTTGGAGATTCCGTCGCACGACTGGAAGATCGCGCTGCCGCTGGCGGCGCTCTTTGCCATCGTGCTGGCCGCGCTCCTCGTCCGCTTGCCCGCGCGTGTGGAAGGCTGGCGCGCCGCGCTGGTCGTGCTCGCCGTACTGATCCTCATCTCGATCGCCAGATGATCATGGAACGCTCCGTTAGGATCGTGAACAAGAACGGCCTGCACGCGCGCCCCGCCGCGGAGCTGGTGAAGACCGCGTCGAAGTTCCAGAGCGAGATCACGATGGTGCGCGACGATCTCGAGGTGAACGGCAAGAGCATCATGGGCGTGATGATGCTGGCGGCCGAGTGCGGCGCCGAACTGCTGGTGCGCGCCGATGGGCCGGACGCGGAGCAGGCGGTGCAGGCGATCGCAGATTTGGTGGCGCGAAAATTCGGAGAGAATTGAAGGGCGGACAAAACGGACAGGGCCGGACACGGCCGGATAAAAGGCTGAAGGCGGACACGGCCGGATAAAACGCTGAAGGCGGACAAAACGGACAGGGCCGGACAGGGCCGGACTGAAGGCGGCACCAAAGGTGGACTGTTGTCCGCCCTCGTTCCGCCTTCAGTCCGGCCCTGTCCGGCCTTGTCCGCGTTGTTCTCCGCCTGTAGGCCTTGTCCGCGTTGTTCTCCGCCTGTAGGCCTTGTCCGTTTTGTCCGCCTTTTGTCCGCCTTTGCTCCGCCTTACCGTTTTTTCGTAAGCGTG
>DAHUXU010000240.1 GCA_027307005.1 Gemmatimonadota bacterium | reverse complement strand
ACATCGAAGCGGCGATGGCCGCCGGTCCGGCGGCGGCGCCGTCGGCGGCCCCGCGCCGCGCGTCGGCCGGCGACTACGCGGATGTGCCGCTGACCCAGATCCGCAAGAGCATCGCCCGCCGCCTAACGGAATCGATCGGGCCGATCCCGACGTTCTATCTCACGATGGAAGCCGACCTCACGCGCACGGCCGAACTCCGCGAGGCGATGGCCGAGGGCGGCGACGAGTTCAAGGTCTCGTTCAACGACATCATCGTCAAGGCGATCGCCACCGCGCTGGCGCGGCACCCCGAGGTGAACGCGCACTGGTTAGGCGACCGGGTCCGCCAGTTCAACCGCGTCCACCTCGGCATGGCCGTCGCGATCCCGGACGGACTCATCACCCCGGTCCTGTTCGACGCCGACCGCAAAGGACTCGGCGAGCTCTCGCACGAAGCGCGCGAGCTCGCCGCGAAAGCGCGTGACCGCAAGCTCACGCCCGAGCAGTACACCGGCTCCACGTTCTCGGTCTCCAACCTCGGCATGTTCGGCATCGACCAATTCACGGCGATCATCAATCCGCCGGAAGCGGGCATCATCGCCGTCGGCGCGGTGGAGGACAAAGTCGTGGCGCTCGCGGGACAGATCGTGGTGCGCAAACGCGCACGCTTCACGATGAGCTGCGACCCTCGCGTGATCGACGGCGCGACCGGCGCGCGCTTCCTGCAGGACGTGCGGCGCATGCTCGAAAATCCATTGATGCTCGTGTACTAGACCGGCCTTCTATTTTTCGCGCAACCTCGACCCTCGACCACACATGGCTTCGTACGACGTGATCTTCATCGGCGGCGGTCCCGCCGGATATGTGGGCGCAATCCGATGCGCCCAACTCGGCATGTCCACCGCGGTCGTCGAACGCGAGGGCTTGGGCGGCACGTGCGTGATCTGGGGATGCATTCCCGCGAAAGCACTGCTCGAGAGCGCGGCGCTGGCCATGCACGTGCAACACGGCGAGTCGTTCGGCGTGAGTGCAGGCGGCGTGAAGCTCGACTACGGCGTCGCGATGAAGCGGTCGCGCGCGGTGAGCCAGCAAAACTCCAAGGGCGTCGAGTTCCTGTTCAAGACGCACAAGATTACATGGATCAAAGCCACGGGACGCATTGCGGGCAAGAAGAGCGTCGCCGTGAAAAACGCGGACGGGAAAGAAGAGACGCACGAAGCGAAGAAGGCCATCGTGATCTCTACGGGCTCACGCGTGCGCGGCCTGCCGCAGGCCGGGCTCGAGCTCAACAAGACCACGGTGCTCTCATCCGATGAAGTGCTCGTGCTCGAGCGCGCGCCGAAAACACTCGCGGTCATCGGGGCCGGCGCGGTGGGCTGCGAGTTTGCCGACGTATTCTCGGCATTCGGCACGCAGGTGACGCTCATCGAAGTGCTGCCGACGCTCCTGCCGCTCGAGGACGGCGAGGTGTCAGCCGAGCTGGTGCGCAGCTTCAAGAAGCGAAAGATCGACGTCGTCACGGGCGCGAAGATCGGCTCGGCCAAGGTGGCCAAGGACTCGGTGACGCTGACCATCGACGTCAAGGGCGAGAGCAAATCGCTGACGGTGGAGAAAGTGCTGGTGGCCGCCGGTCGCGCGCCTAACGTGGAACACATCGGCCTCAAGGAGGCCGGCGTGCAGCTCACCGAGCGCGGCTTCATCAAGATCGACGGCAAGATGGCGACGAGCGCCGAGGGC